>CAIVAX010000269.1 GCA_903903935.1 uncultured Hyphomicrobiales bacterium
AATCCTGTGCGCGTGGCGGAAGAAATCGCTATGCTCGATACCATTTCTGGTGGACGCATTATTGCTGGCATGATGCGTGGCACGCCCAATGAATATGTCACCTATAATATCAATCCCTCAGAATCGCGTGGCCGCTTTCAAGAGGCGTTGCATCTCATCCGCGCTTGCTGGACAGAGCCGCAGCCCTTTGGCTGGCAGGGTCGCTATTATCAGCACCGCACGATTTCGATTTGGCCACGGCCAATCCAACAGCCGCATCCACCCATTTACATGTCAGCTGCAACACCCGAGTCAGGTGAGTTTGCGGCTGAAAATCGTATTGGGATTGGCTTTGCTTTTACCACTGTGCACAGAGCGGCTGTGGCGGCGACTTATTATCGTCAGCAGGCAGAATTGCACGGCTGGACACCAACCCCTGATCACGTGATCTATCGTCTGGCCATGCATTGCACGGATACAGATGAAGAAGGCATTGAGGATCTCATTCAGGCCAGCGCTCAGGCCACAGTTGGCCTGTCGATGACCAATAAGGCATTGGCAAAGGCTGTAGCTGAATCCAGCTATTATGGCCGCGATGCAGAAAATCAGATTGCGCGTGCCAAATCACGCGGTGAGATCACCGATCGCATTGAGAATGCGCAAGTGCTGGTAGGCACGCCCAAGACCATTATTGCGCAGATCAAGCGCATCAAGGATATTTTGGGACCAGGTATTCTTGATCTCTCGATCGGCGCCCAAATGGGCCAAAAGACACTCAAGTCGATTGAAATGTTCGGGCAAAAAGTTCTTCCAGAGATTCACGCTCTGTAAGTTCACTTTTGAGATTGAGATTAGGCACAGCATCATGACCGCGTTGGCGTTTAAAGAGTATTTCATCAAGGCCGATGGCTTCACCCTTCGCTATATGGAGGCAGGATCAGGATCCCCCTTGATCTGTATTCACGGGGCAGGGGGCTTGCGTGTGTCAGAAGCGCAGCATCTTCTCGCAAAAAAACATCGCGTACTGGCTTTTGAATTACCTGGCTTTGGTGCATCCGAGCCTAACCTGCGCTCACAATCTGTGCTCGATCTTGCCAAGACGATGAACATGGCTTTAGAGGCAATGGGTCTGTCCTCTTATAGTTTATGGGGTAATTCCTTTGGCGCGCGCGTGGTTTTGAACATGGCGCTGGAAGAGGCTGAGAAGGTCAAAGCGATGATCCTTCTTGCGCCTGCAGCCATTCGCGCCACACCGCGCACCCATCAAGGCGAGCCAACGCCAGACCAGCTCTATGCGCACCCCGAACGTTTGGGCGCGATTGTCCCAGCATCTCCCGAGGTTTTGGAGAAACAGCGGCAATTGCTGCACCGTTTGAAATCGCCCGATCGCGATGTGAAGCTTGAGGCCAGAATGGCGGAGCTGACTGTGCCAAGCCTCATATTGTTTGGCACAAGAGATCAAATCAGGCCCATGGAGAATGGCCGCATCTATAAAGAGCTGATGCCTAAATCCAATCTCATGCTGATCTATGATGCAGCCCATGCCCTTGATGCAGACCGCCCTGAGGCGGTCGCTGAAGTGGTCGGCGACTTTCTGGAGCGCCAAGATAGTTTCATCGTCTCGCAGGCCGATGGGGTTTTGCACCAATAGACTGAACGCAGATCCCCCGCAGGGTGCGCCGGCAAGTTCTTGTGCAGGCGAGCTCAGCCTCACGCGTCCTTTGGCTCCGTTTAATTCGCGAGCGCGCGTCGCATATCCTCATATTGCACTTTGTCGATTTCGCCTCGCGCAAAGCGCTCAGCCAGAATGACTAGCGCTGAGGCATGGGCTTGTTTCGGGGCAGATTTAAATCTGTCGCTTGGCTCAGGGCCTGAGTCTCTCCAGCCAGAGGAGAGGCCACGAAATACCCAATAGACCGCAGTCAGAATGGCCAGTGCGAGAATAAAGTACAGGATTGGCACCATCAGGCCAAGCGCATGCCAGCTCATCTCGTCAGAGCCCCACATATGTTGAGTGTTTGTGATCATCAAAATCTCCAATCGTGTTCAGTCGCTCTGAGCCCATCTGTCAGCGCTCAAGACAGTCTCAAGACCCTGAGTGATCCAAACCCTTAGTGATCCAGACCCTAAGTGATAATGAGTGAGTAAAGGGCGACCATCGCAGTGTCTCATCCCACCAGAATAGTCTGGCGTGATCAAAACACCTTGATCTGCATCAATTCTGCCGATTATGGGCCTTTGCGGCACAGCACCTGTGTCAGCCAGATAGATAAGTGCTACCTGTTGATTTAACATTAGTCTTGCATCGACCTAATCAAAGTCTTATCTTTAACTCATGATCTATCGACTGATCACTTTATGCCTTCTTTTGCTGGCTTGGGTCTTTATGGCGCCTGCAGCCTTTGCGCATGGCAATCACAGTTCGCTTTCTTCTGCCCATGATCATAATTTTGCAGTTCATGCGGCCGCTCCTACCGAACATCAGCACTCGAGCCTCTCACATGAGGATCTGAAGTTGCAGCCGGAATGCGTGAACTGTAGCGGCGATCATGATCCAAATCACAATTGTGAGTGCTGCTTTCCCGGTAACCATCATTACACGTGCCAGCTGTCAGCTGTCGCCCTCAATCTGAGGCGCTCCGTGCTTGTGATGCGTCTTAGCCTGGCTTGGCAAGTCCCCGATGGACAAAATCCATCTGGTTTAGAGCGCCCCCCAAAAATCTAATTTCTCGTTCTTTGATCCTGTCAGTTTTCATGCATCCGCATGGGAGCAAAGCTGTCGTCTTGAATTGGATTTTTCATGTCGCTTTATTTTCTTGAT
>CAIVAX010000270.1 GCA_903903935.1 uncultured Hyphomicrobiales bacterium
AATGCTGATGCAGACATCGGAGCTTTGTGATCCCGAATGGGTCGCCTGCACGTCATCCTCCTGCCATCGGGCTTGTTTTGATCTTCATATCCGCCTGCTGGGTGCAGACGGTTAAACATTGGAAAGGCATAGGCGAGAGGGGTCTGGTTGTCAAAGTTTCCAGTGTTTTATGTGCATGTTGGGGGGCTGCTGTGCGCAAGTTTTGGGCAGGCTCAAAGGCGGCAAAACGCTTTGGCGTAATCTTTTTTGGCTGCGGCTGGTTTTATCTAACCCAAGCATGCCTATATCAAGGCTGATTGCATAAAGAGGATATTTGAAACAGGACATTTGATCATGACAGATCTTCAAAGAGATACGCGGCAACATTTGCTGATCCGGGCAGATTTGAGCCAAAGGGCTGTGGTTTTGCCTGGTGAGGAGAGTTTCATTCCCTCGCCCATGGCGGGTGTCGAGCGGATGATGCTCGATCGCGATGGCGGCGAAGTGGCGCGTGCCACAACCATTGTGCGCTATGCCCCCAATTCCTATTTTCCGGCCCATACACATAGCGGCGGTGAGGAGTTTTATGTGCTCGAGGGCGTGTTTTCAGATGAGCATGGCGATTATCCCGCCGGCACTTATGTGCGCAATCCGCCCGGCACAGCCCATAAGCCCTTCACCAAGGATGGCTGCACAATCTTTGTGAAACTCCACCAATTCCAGCCGGGCGATCTGCGCCAGTTTTCTATCGATACCAATCACGCGGACTGGCGCGAGGGCCAAGTATCGGGCTTATCGGAATTGCCGCTGTATCATTTTGGCCGCGAGCATGTGTCCTTGATCCGCTGGGCGCCGGGTGCAAGTTTCACCCAGCACACACATGCGGGCGGTGAAGAAATGCTGGTTTTATCGGGTGCTTTTGTCGATGAGTTTGGCACTTATCCCGCAGGCAGCTGGATCAGAAATCCGCCCGGCTCAAGCCATAGACCCATGCCACAGCCCGGCTCAACCATTCTGGTCAAGCTGGGACATTTAGCGTGAAGGTCGAAGGGGTAGCGTGAAGGTCGAAGGGGCCGCCACTGAGACTGGCGGCCTTCAGTCACACAGAGCTTAGGCTTTGGCCGCCTCGAAATGGCTGGCACCTTCCATAATCTCGAAATCGCGGGGAGCCGCATCGATGCGCTTATCTGTGCCCTTGCCGCGATGATACATTTTGATTTGTAGCAATTCGAGATCATCCGTGCCGCAGCTCTCGAACCAATAACGGGCGCCAGAGGGGATTAAAATGCCTTCTTGCGGGCCAAATTCGCCCCGCACGACATCCTCTGGGCCATAAAAGCGGGCGCGGCCTTTCAGCACCATCCAGGTGATATCGACGCCGGCATGATAATGCAGATTGTTCTCGCCGCCTTGGCCAAGGCAATGAACAGCGGTCTGGCCGCGATCTGTGCCCACGAGCCGGACAATGGCCTTGCGGCGCGAATAGGTTTCAGGGGCTTTGAAGCTGAAAGTCTGAATGTCGCGCTCAGCCGCTTCATGGTCGATCTGGGTATTGGCAGCCTCGGTCATCTGTACCTCCTGATTGTCTTTGCCTGATCTTAGCATATTCTCACTCATGGCAAAGCTAGTGTTTTGCGCTTAAATTGAGGCATCTAAAGCTAAGATGGGTCCCGCCGTTCTATTGGGGGCGAAGTTGGAGGGGCAATGGGTCTGCGTTTGGGCAAAATCAGGCTGTTGGGTGGGCTAACTGTGTTCGTGATCGGGCATGGTGGAGGCACGAGCGCTCAGGCGTTTGAGACCTGTCAACTCACCAATGACCCCAGCCAGATTGCTCGGTGCCAATCGCCAGCCTTGCAGGCTTTGGAGCGCGATCTAGAGATTGTGCGCGACAGGGCCGTGATGATCGAGACCTTAAACGATCCCTTTCGGTTCAAACAGCAAGCTGCGCGCACTCAGGCTGCAAACTTCACATCCAAGCTCAAGGCCTGTGCTGGTGAGCTGGCCTGTCTTGAGGCGGCCTATAAAACTGAAATCAATTTTTTCGGTAATACTCTGGCGACCCATGGGGTTGATCTGGCAGTGCTGAAAAAAGAAAGCGAGCAGGTCAAAATTCCTTTGGGAACAACACGCGTGCCGCCGCTTGAGCCGCCGCCACCAAGTGCCAATCTTCTGATGAATGATCCTAGTCCCTCAGCAGCAATCAATCCCGCAGGTCAGCCCCAATTGGGATTGAATAATCTGGGTGCGGCTTTGCAAGCTCTCAATGGACTCACCGCTTTGCAATCTTCCGGCCTATTGCCCCCCGGGATGAATGGCCAGCAAGGTTTGGTTGATCCCCGAGCTGCCAATCGTCTGCCCAATCAAATGTTGCAATCTCAGGATCAAATCGAAGCCAAGCAAGGCGCTCAAGGTGTGTCTGGCGCTCAAGGACGGCCAAATCTCGTGCCTGCC
>CAIVAX010000271.1 GCA_903903935.1 uncultured Hyphomicrobiales bacterium
AGAATATCAGCCAAGACCGCAGATGTTGGACGACCTGTGCGGGCGATCACGGCGATATAAAATTCACCCTTGCCTTTGGGGTCTTTCTCGATCTGCGCCTGATCGAGCGAGGTGAGGCCGGCGCTTTTCAAAAAGCCCTGAATAGCAGCCTCGGGCGCGCCCACGCGCGGCCCCTTTTTTTCCTCGCGCATATCGGGCTGGCGGGCCGGCAGGCCACACAGCTGAAGAGCTAGGCGGCGGGGGGTCGAAAAAGCGGCGGCGCTTTCAAAGCTCAGGCCCGCCTCGCTCAGGGCTTGTGTGACCAGGCGTTGCAAATCCTGCGCAGCCTGAGTTTGCATGCGGGCGGGGATTTCTTCGCTGAAGAGTTCAAGCAGCAGGTCGGGCATATGCTTCGCATTCCGGTTGGTTTACGAAGTTGCGTAACCTTGCTCAGAGCCTATCGCAAGCGCTTTGGTGGTTGCGGGCAACAAAACATAGAGGACAGCCGAACCCGAGGCACGGTTAGGCCAGCGGAAGGCTCAGTCGGGCCCCTGAAACGGCCTGAGATTCAAGCTCGGCGCTGTCGAAAACCCTTGTGGAGATGGGCTCGGGTCTAGAGGTAAGGCGCTCAAGCGTCGCTTTTTGGCTTTTTGCGCACAGCGGGCTCGCTGACGGCCTCACCTCCACAATTAGCAGTTCCAGGTGTTACTGATCTGGCAAGCGCAGCCATTTCTGCTTCGGATTGGATGATTTGATCCTCTGGATTGATCAGGCCTCTGGCAATGAGGGCGCGAAAGCCTTTGTCGACGCTTTGGTCAATTGCGGACGTCCATAGAGTGGTTGCAGGATTTTTTCGATTGCCATCCCGTTTGTCAGCTTCAATATCCATGCGCTTGGCTCGGTAATAGAGCGCTAGAAGTGTCTGGGTTTCAGCAACAACAGAGCTATCGCACAGGGCCTTTTGTGGCAGTTTGATATAACAATCGGCGGTTTTGGCCAATGCGTTATGATCGCTTTGTTCAATGCGACTGATCAAACGTTCCGATTTGGACTGCATTTTTTGGGCGCATTTCGTAAGGTTTGGACTATCTGGCGCAATGGTTTTGATGGAGATCGCGAGGGGGGGAGGTGAGATTTTTGGCACGCCAGGTTCATAACTTGGCATAATCGTTCGGGGCTCATTTTTCACACCAAAATTTCCCGCAAGCTTGGTTCTCAACTCGCTCAACAGATCCGATGACGATGACGAGCTTTTGCCCGTCATGTAGCTCATCGATTGAGACAGGTTGAGATCTTTGGAGCCATGCGAATAAGTAATAAAGCCGCCAATACTCACGATGCCCGCTAAAAGCGCCGGTCCCAGAGCCCCCATCCATTTGGAACGATCCGGAAGGGATTGGATAGGTTTGTAGGAGTCTGCGTCCGGAACGAACATATGAAAAGTCCAAATTGATAGTTGCAAATTGATAGTTAAATGCAAAAATAAACTGATCTTCGGCTGATCTGGGATCAGTCTGAGGGCAGAAGCTTAAACATGAATGAGAGACAGAGCCTTTTTTGGAATATGATTAGCAAAAGATTGCGATTGTTTGAAGAGCTAGGAACAATCAGAGGGAAGTCTTTTAACCGGGTGTGAGTTAGACTAAGCTGGCGTTGGTTTGCAGGAGTTGTCCTGGTGGCTATTGGATTGGATTATAACAAGGCCTTGATTGCGACCCATCGGTTTGGTTTAGGGCCGCGGGGTGGCAGTGCCGGTGATTTGGCCAGCGCTGCTGCTGACCCTAAGGCTTTTGTCAAAGCTGAATTGATGCGCCCGCAGGCAGCGCTTTTAACTGGCCCTAATTTAATCCCAGCCCAACAGGCTCTGGAGACCTTCTTCAAATTACAAGCTGAGGTTCGCAAGCAAAGAGAGGCCAATCCTGCCGCTGCGAGCCCAGCCGCGCCAGCTATTGCTGCCAATGGCAAAGCTCCTTCTGGGCAAGTTTCCTCTGCTCCTGCGCCCTCAGGTGCCAATGGCGCAGGTGCGAGCGCAATGGCTTCTCCATCTGCAGCAGCTATGCCTGCAGCATCTGCCCCTGCAACAGCTGCGTCAGCAGCACCTGCCCCTGCTGCACCTGCCCCTGAGCCGGTTGATGGCAAATATGTTCAAGAGACTTTTCGCGCCGAGACTTTAGCGCGCCAGCAGCGTCAGTTCAGCGCCGAGGTTGGTTTTGTTGAGCGCTGGGTTGCATTCTGGTCCAATCATTTTTGCGTCTCGGTTGTTAAAGATCCTTTCATCCGGCTAACGGCTGGCGCCTATGAGCGCGAGGCAATTCGCCCCAATGTGTTTGGGCGCTTTGTTGATCTGCTGATGGCTGCCGAAAAGCATCAAGCCATGTTGCATTATCTCGATAATGCGCAATCAGTGGGGCCCAATTCGCGCGCGGGGATGAATCGCAAATTGGGGTTGAATGAAAATCTGGCGCGCGAAATTTTAGAATTGCACACATTGGGCGTGGCGGGTGGCTATGCACAAGAAGATGTCACAGCCTTTGCGAGGGTTCTGACAGGTTGGACGGTTGTCGGCCCGCCCGGTCAAATGGGCCAGCCCGGCAGTTTTGTTTTTAACCCTGCAGCTCATGAGCCAGGTGCGCACCGCTTGCTCGGCAAGACTTATCCCGAGGGCGGACTGGAGCAGGGCGAGGCTGTGCTGAAAGATTTGGCGCGCCATGCTTCGACGGCCAAATTTATTGCGACTAAGTTGGTGCGTCATTTCATTGCTGATGAGCCTCCGCCAGCTTTGGTGGATCGTCTGTCCAAACTCTTTCGCGATACAGATGGCGATATGAAAGCGCTGGCCTTGGGCCTTTTGGATGCGCCAGAATCCTGGTCAACACCGTTAACAAAAATCCGCACGCCCTATGAGTTTTTGATTGCAACGTCGAGATTGATCGGGCGCATGCCGGAGGATCCGGGCCGTATTAATGGCGCGGTCAATCTGCTTGGTCAGCCCATTTGGCAGCCGACGGGCCCCAATGGGTTTCCTGATCGTGTTTCAGTTTGGGCCTCGCCCGAGGGGCTCAAATTGCGGCTTGATCTGGCCAATGACATTGGCAAACGATTAGGCGATGCGATGAACCCGGGGGACCTGTTGCAGATTGCGTTTGGCGAGGCGGCCTCTGCGCAAACAACACAAACCATCAG
>CAIVAX010000272.1 GCA_903903935.1 uncultured Hyphomicrobiales bacterium
ACGAGGTGAATCAAACAAACGCTCAGTTTACGGGCCTAAATATCTCTGGATTATCCCTGTAAATTCCCTGTTATTGAATTAAGTAGAGACCGGTTCGGCCAGACTGCCTCCTCCGCCAGCAATCTTGTCCAATACATTGAAATAATTAAGTTATTAAGATCGACTCAGGCGGCTCGCCATCGGCACCGGCTCATCTGGCTTTCCATCTCAGTCAGCCGGGCTTCAAGTTCAACCGTTTCCTGAAACTGCCGCCGTGCATCCAGAAGGCCGCTCAATGCTTGGGCCTGATCGAGGTCCAGCTCACCTCTGCAAACAGCCCTCAGAGCTTTCTCCTGCGCCCGAGCTGCAGCTGCGGCGTCATTTATGGGTGGCAGAGCAATTTCGATTAAGCGTGTTTTGCGGGGTGGACATATACGGTCCAACCCCAATTTGATGGCAACCATATTGCCTGCCTTGGCGGCCTCTATGGCTCTGCGCGTGATGCCTTCAGCTTCACCTTCCACCAAAGCCTCAACAGCCAATATCGTTTTGTGCCCTGCTCCTTTGGGACGGGCTAAAGGATTTCCAGAAACACCCTTCTGAAACCCGATCTGTTTGCGCGTTATCGTTTCAAGCAAAGCAGGCCCTCACATCTGACTGGCCAGTTGTGGAGAGGTCTTGATCAGCAGCGCCTCAAACAAGGCCAGCTCGTCATCGCTTAGGGCCTCCAGATTTATGTCGGCTCTGATGTCTTGTCGGACGGGGCCACCATTGGGCCAACTCAGCTCGACCTTATTGGTGTCCACCCAACCAGACACTGCCCTAGATCTATTCCGTAGGCCAAGAGACAGCATTTGCGCATTGCCCGGCTGCCCTGTGCCATGGCTAGAGCACGCTCCTCCCACCACAGCAGGGCGCGTATACGGCCTCCTGAATGGCATGCATAAAGGCGGGGTCTCCTCTGCTGTTTATAGCTTGATCCATTTGCCAAGCTCTTACGTAAATTATAGTTATTCTTCTGCTTTCAAGACACAGACAGAACAGTCAAGATCTGATACAGGGGCCAGCAGCGTCCTAGTCGCGAAGGGGAGTTCCACCGCTATGATTGATGTCATGTTTGGCGCCCTTGGTGCCATGTTATCCAATCCCAAGACGATGGGATTGATGTTTGTGGCGGTGCTGATCGGACTTGTGGTGGGTGCCACGCCGGGCATTGGTGGTCGTTTGTCGATTGCTTTGGCCATTCCCTTTGTCTTTGGCATGGAGATGACGCAAGGCGCTGTCTTTCTGCTCACCATGCATGCGGTGAATGGTACAAGCGGGCAAATCTCCAGCATTATGTTTGGTGTTCCCGGCGATGGTGATGATGCCGCTACCACGATTGACGGTCATCCCATGGCGAAAAAGGGTGAAGCTGGCCGCGCCCTGGGGGCAAGCATCACAGCATCGGGGGTCGGGGGTATTATTGGCGCGATAGTCTTTGCGGTTATGATTCCTGTTTTGGAGCCCGTTGTGCTGGCCTTTAGCCCAGCAGAATTCTTCTTGCTCGCTATTCTTGGCATTACCTTTATCGCCTTTCTGGCGGGCAAGGGGCAAATTTTCAAAGGCATTATCGTTGGTCTGTTTGGCATGATCCTAGCGACCATTGGCATGGACCCCACCTCTGGCATTGCGCGCTTCTCGGGCAATTATCTTTTCCTGTGGGATGGCCTGAGTGTCGTAACGGCTGTGCTGGCGATCTTTGCTGTACCGGAAATGATTTCGCTGGCAGCCAAGGGAGGTTCAATCTCTGCGGTGTCGATCGAGAATTCGTCCGTTTCCTATCGGCAATTGTTTAGCGGCGTGATGGAAGTGCCGCGGCATTGGTTTCTAGCTCTTCGTACCTCCATCATTGGAGCGATGATTGGCATGGTCCCCGGGCTTGGCGGCTCTGCAGCGGCGTGGTTGTGTTATGGACATGCTGTGCAGACATCTAAAACACCTGAGCGTTTTGGTCATGGCGCCGTTGAAGGCGTCATCGCACCTGAGACTGCGAGCAATGCCAAAGAGGGTGGCTCGCTTTTGCCAACCCTGTTTTTTGGTATTCCCGGCTCGTCCGGCATGGCGGTGTTAATGGGAGCCTTCCTGATTCTGGGCATTCAGCCTGGCCCTGCCATGTTCACAACGCATCTTGATCTGGTCTGGACATTGATCTGGGCTTTGGTGGTCGGCAATTTGATTGCCGTATCCTTGCTCTTGTTCATCACCCGCTGGGTGGCCGTTTTGACTTTCATCAATGGCGCAGTTCTCGTTCCCTTCATTCTTGTGCTGGTGACAGTGGGCGCCTACGCCAATGAAGGCCAATGGGAGAATTTGCTGATTCTTTTGGCGATCAGCTTTATTGGCTGGGGCTTGATGCGGTTTAACTGGCCGCGTGCCCCCTTTGTCATTGGCTTGGTGCTTGGCAAGATTGCAGAGGAATCTTTGCATAAGGCGCTTGGCCTCTGGGGCATGAGCTTTTTCACGCGTCCGCTGTCTTTGGTTTTGATCGGACTGATCTGTGCAACCATAGCTCTGGCGATTTACACGAATATGCGCGGTAAAAGCGCAATGCCGGCGGGGGTGTGATCATGACGATCGTTCGGTCTCCTATGACAGTCGTCATGCTGTTGATCTTCACCCTCATGGTGGGTGTGGCTTCAACCTATCCACCAGATGCGAGGTTTATGCCCTTTGTGGTTGGCATTCCCGCTATTACACTTTGTCTTCTTCAATTGTTTCTTGATTGGCGCAGCAAGGAAACAGAGATTTCGGCTGACCATCGGAGTGAAATGGAAAAGGCCGAAGAGCGCGTTTCCAAAATGGTCGGTTACAAAGTGGATTTCGAAGTGGCCAGAGACGCACCAGATGTCACCATCATCGAGAACTCTGATGAGGTCGCTCATAATCGTGAATTTATGATCTGGGGCTATGTGCTAAGCTTTGTGATTGGCATTCTGGTCTTTGGGTTCTGGATCGCCATTCCTGTGTTTATTGCCGTCTTTCTTAATCGGGAGGCGCAATATTCCCCCCTGAAGGCCTTGCTTTATGCGCTTCTGGGTGGGGGCTTCATGTTCGCGGTGTTTAGCTTTGGCCTCAAACTCAGGCTCCATCCTGGCTTCATCGCCGATTGGTTCTTCTAAAGGCAGGAAAGGCTCTTGCCGTCTTATAATTCTACACTACCTAAATTGATGCAAAAGCATGGGCTGGAGGAAAAACCATGAACCACTGGACTAAATATATCGTCACGGCCTTGACCTTCGGTGCCCTGACAAATGGGGCTGAGGCCCAATCAGGGGTCGATTTCTTTAAGGGCAAGACAGTCACCTATATTGTGGCAACGGCTCCTGGCGGTGGCTATGATAGCTATGGTCGCCTTGTTGCAGAATTCATGCAGCGCTATCTCCCCGGCTCAACCTTTGTTGTCCGCAACATGCCCGGTGCTGGCCATCTCATCGGGGCCAATGCGATCTATGCTTCCAAGCCTGATGGCCTAACCATTGGCACCTTTAACACCGGCCTGATCTACAATCAGATCGTCGGTCAGGAAGGGGTTAAGTTTGATCTGACCAAAATGTCATGGATTGGCAAAGCCGCCTCAGATCCTCGCGTGTTTGCCATTGCCAGCCAATCGCCGATCAAGAGTTGGAAAGAATTGCTCGATCAAAAGACACCCGTGAATTTTGCTACTGCGGGCGTTGGCAGTGCCTCTTATGTCGAGACGGTGATGCTCACCAATGCCTTAAAGCTGCCGATCAAATTGCAGACAGGTTATAATGGCACTGATGATCAGCTCGCTATGCGCCGGGGCGAGATTGTTGGTTCGATAGCTTCGCGCTCTTCCTATGATCAATTCGTGAAAAATGGTTTTGGGCGCTATATCGTGCAGATTGGCGGCAAGGATACGGATGTGCCGCAATTATCTTCGCTTGTGACCGATCCCAAAGGTCAAGAGCTGGTGGCTCTCGTCCAAAGCCAGGGCGATATTGCTCGATTGACAGCTGGTCCTCCAGGAATTCCTGCTGATATCACAGCGGCCCTCGTTGGTGCCTACAAGCAGGCTATGGAAGATAAAGACTTGCAGCAACGTGCTGAAAAACTCGAGCGTCCTGTCGAGCCACTTTATGGAGAGGATGTGCTCAAAGCTGTCAAAGCGGCTTTGAATCAAAAGCCAGAGACCATTACTCTGCTGAAAGAAGCATTGGGCAAATAAGCCTATCTTTTTGGCTTTCATGCACTTCTGCAAGGGCGGTCTCTCCTGATCGCCCTTTCTTTCTGCCGTTCTCAGACCGCCAGCACTGATAAGTCCCTTCCGTAACGCCTATGCCCCAAAGAGCCTCTGCGACCGGCCGGCATAAAAGCTATTCTTCAGGGAGGATCACTTTTCAGGCGGCAGGCCAATGCTGCTCTGTAGCGGTTCAACCGTTGTAAATTACACAAGCTGTGACCATATGTAGTTTAGCACTCTTGATCCAAGAGTGCTAACCGCCCCCCCAAAAATGCTCAGCTTGCTGCGTAACGGGCTACCCGTGCGTGGATAGTTGCCAGAAAGGCATACCATGAAGTTTCGTCCCCTGCATGACCGGGTAGTCATAAAGCGCCTTGAAGGCGAGGAAAAATCCAAGGGAGGTATAATCATCCCGGACAATGCTAAAGAAAAACCCCAGGAAGGCACTGTAGTGGCCGTTGGCCCTGGTGGCCGCGATGAAGCAGGCAAGCTGATCCCGATTGACCTCAAAGGTGGCGATAAGGTCCTCTTTGGCAAATGGTCTGGGACCGAAGTCAAGATCGATGGCGAAGATCTTCTCATCATGAAGGAAGCCGACATCATGGGTGTCTGCGCCTAACCATCTCCGCCAAGGCACTGTTAGCCTTTCATAAAAAGACTTTTATCAAGGAAGGATACTCCATGTCCGCCAAATACGTCCGCTTTTCATCTGATGCCCGTGCCCGCATGTTGCAGGGCATAGAAATCCTCAATAATGCTGTGAAAGTTACGCTGGGACCCAAGGGCCGCAACGTCATTCTCGACAAGTCCTACGGCCCACCGCGCATTACAAAGGACGGCGTAACCGTCGCCAAGGA
>CAIVAX010000273.1 GCA_903903935.1 uncultured Hyphomicrobiales bacterium
AAGAATATGCGCGTCACCGTTGATGGCGTTCTGCCCGACGGTGTCACAGCCAAGGATATTGTGCTGGCCATCATTGGCGAATTGGGCACAGCAGGCGGCACGGGATGTGTGATCGAATATAGCGGCTCAGCAATTTCTGCTTTGTCGATGGAAGGTCGCATGACCATTTGCAATATGTCGATTGAGGCAGGTGCACGCGCTGGTTTGATTGCGCCCGATGAAAAGACCTTTGAGTATCTCAAAGGTCGCCCCAAGGCGCCCAAGGGTGCAGCTTGGGATCAGGCGGTTGCCTTCTGGAGCACATTGAAGAGCGATGAGGGCGCGCATTTTGATCATGAGATCAAGATCAATGCCGCTGAATTGCCTCCCATTGTGACTTGGGGAACAAGCCCTGAAGATGTTGTCTCCGTCGCTGGCACAGTGCCGCGGCTGGAAGATGCCAAATCCGACAAGGCCCGTGCCAAAATCTCTCGCGCCCTTGACTATATGGGTTTGAAGGGCGGCGAGAAGATGACTGATATCACCATTGATCGGGTGTTCATCGGCTCTTGCACCAATGGCCGGATTGAGGATTTGCGCGCAGCTGCCAAAATTGCTGAAGGGCGCAAAGTGTCTTCGCATGTGAATGCGATGGTGGTGCCGGGCTCCGGTCTTGTGAAAGAGCAGGCCGAGGCGGAAGGTCTCGACAAAATCTTTATTGCGGCTGGCTTTGAATGGCGTGAACCGGGTTGCTCCATGTGTCTGGCGATGAATCCTGACAAGCTGGCGCCGGGCGAGCGTTGCGCGTCCACATCCAATCGCAATTTTGAAGGCCGTCAGGGCTTTAAAGGTCGCACGCATCTCGTTTCACCGGCGATGGCGGCCGCAGCTGCGATTGCTGGCAAATTTGTTGATGTGCGCAGCTTTAAATAGGCCTCGCGCTCTTCCTGTGTGGGATGTCTGAGCCTGTGTCACAGGATCCGCGCCAAAAGCTAGATGTTCCAGAGCCCGCCTTAGAGATGAAGGCGGGCTCAGCATCAGATGGACCCGATCGGATTGAGTTTTGGGCCAGTCTTTTGGGCCGCCTCTTGGCCATTGTCTTTGCGGTGTTGATGCTTGCGCAATTGGGTCAGCATTTTTTGTCTTGACCCTCAGACCTGAGGGCTTTGCCGCAAGTTCCTTGACATTGTCTGGAAGGCAAGATTGAAATCAATACTTCAGCGGTGGTGACGTGACCCGCTCCCTATGGGCTCCTTGCGTCCTCACCCTCTTTTGGAGACTTCTGCTCTGGCTACCAAAGCGACTAAAACACCAGCTTCACCCCGTCCCGCATCCAAGCCGCGCGCCGCTGCCAAAACGCCTTCTGCTGCTAAAGCTCCTTCTTCTGGAAAGACGCCGACAGTTGGAAAGATAGCAACGGCTGCCAAAAAGGCTGCTGCCACCAAGGCTTCTTCAGCTTCCAAAAGCGCATCTGCTGCTAAGAGTGCATCTGCTGCCAAGACGCGTGTTGCGCCTCAAAAGGATCCGGCGGATGCGGCTGTCACCAAGCTGGTGAAAGGTATTCACGCCAGTTTGGATGATGCCAAGGCGGAAGACATTGTGATGCTTGATTTGCGCGGCAAGACGTCGATTGCCGATGTGATGATCATTGCCACAGGTCGCTCCTCCACGCATGTGGGCGCTATTGCTGATCGCATTTTCAAAGATTGCAAGTTGCAGGGCTTGGTGCCGCGCATTGAAGGCGTGCCGCAATGTGATTGGGTGCTGGTGGATGCGGGCGATGTGATTGTGCATTTGTTCCGCCCCGATGTGCGGGAATTTTATAATCTCGAAAAAATGTGGGGCGGTCCGCGTCCAGGCGAAGGTCTGGAGAGCTCGCGCGCACATTAAAGAGCGATCCGATTTTGCATCGCTGACAAGCCATGGAAGTTTTGATGCAGCCCAAACCCTCACTTGTTCTACTGTGTGGCTTAATGTGCGATGCGCGGGTCTGGGCCCCGCAGCGTGAGGCTTTTGCCAGCACGCATGATGTATTGCCGGTTAATTTTCTGGGTCTGTCCTCGCTCACCGCTATGGCTGAGAAAGTTTTGGCTATGGCGCCGCCCACATTTCGGTTGGCGGGGCATTCGATGGGCGGGCGTGTGGCGATGGAAGTGTTTCGTCTCGCTCCAGAGCGCATTGAGCGTCTGGCTTTGCTCGATACGGGCGTGCATCCCACGCTTGAGAGCGAAATTGATGGACGCATGAAGCTGGTTGCTTTGGGCTATGAGCAGGGCATGCAGGCGGTTGTCGTTTCTTGGTTGCCGCCCATGGTCAAGGCAGAGCGCCGACAAGATGCAGCCTTTATGGCGCCCATGGTGGACATGATCCTCAATGTTTCGCCGCAAGTGTTGGAGGGGCAGCAACAGGCTTTGATCAAGCGGCGCGATGCTTTTCCTCTATTGCGCCAAGTGAAATGCCCCACTCTGGTGGCGACGGGTCGCTTTGATACATGGAGCCCGGTTGCCGCGCATGAAGAGATTGCGCGTGAGATCAGTCACTCACGTTTGGTGGTGTTTGAAGATGCCGGCCATATGAGCATGCTGGAGACGCCGCAGGATGTGAACCCCGCACTGGCCGATTGGCTCGCTTAAGTTCACAAGCTCAGCGTCTGACCTCACCTAGCCGACATTGCTTTTGACCGCTTCGATCAATTGCTTGAGCGAGAAGGGCTTGGGCAGGAAGCCAAATTCTTCACCAGCGGGCAGGTTTTTGGCAAAGGCATCTTCGGCATAGCCCGACACAAAGATCACTTTGCATTTGATGCCGCGTTTGCGTAATTCGCCAAACATGGTTGGTCCGTCCATTTCTGGCATCACCACATCCGAGACGATGAGATCAATGCGGCCCTGCGCCGCTTCGACGATTTCCAAAGCATGCGTGCCTGAATTGGCTTCCAGCACAGTATAGCCGCGGGACGTGAGGGCGCGGGAGCCAAAGGCGCGCACGGCATCTTCATCTTCCACGAGCAAGATTGTGCCGTGACCTGTGGCGTCCGCAGCCGGGGCTTTTGCTTCCTCTTTCTTGGTCTGCTCTTCAACAGCAGGGATATGGCGGGGCAGAAAGATGCGGAAGGTTGCGCCGCGGCCGGGCTCGGAATCGCAGAAGATCCAACCGCCGGTCTGTTTCACAATGCCATAGACCATGGACAGGCCAAGGCCTGTGCCTTTGCCCACTTCCTTGGTGGTGAAGAAAGGCTCGAAGATTTTGTCTTTCACATCGGCGGGAATGCCATGGCCATTATCTTCAACTTCGATGACCACATAATCAGCCGGTGTCAGCGCAATTTCATGATAGGTCTTGCAGTCATCGGCCGTCATATTTTTGGTGCGCACATGGATCTTGCCGCTATCGGGCATAGCATCGCGCGCATTGACGACCAGATTGATGATGACTTGCTCGAATTGGTTGAGATCAACCATTGTCAGCCACAAATCGCGGCCATGTTTGAAATCCAGATCAATGCTGGCGCCCACAAGACGGCGCAGCAGAATTTGCAATTCCGATAAGACATCGTTCAATTGCAGCACTTGCGGGCGCAAGGTCTGGCGGCGTGAGAAGGCCAGCAATTGCCGCACAAGCCCGGCGGCCCGATTGGCATTTTGCTTGATCTGCATAATGTCTTGGAATGAGGGATCGGTGGGGCGGTGGTTGGCCAAGAGCAGATCTGAATACCCAATGATCGCGGTCAGCACATTGTTGAAGTCATGCGCGACGCCGCCAGCCAATTGACCAATGGCTTGCATTTTCTGACTTTGCGCAAAGCTTTCCTGCAAGGTGCGTTGTTCAGTTGTGTTGAGCGCGAAAATGGTTGCGCCGCCGCCCTCATCTTCGCTGGGGGAGAAATAAAGGCGCGCTGAGCGTATTTTCGTGCCGATCAGTGTGACATCCGCCGGGGCGAGATCAACGCGCCCCTCAGAGGCCGCTTGCAAAGCGGTGCGGATTGTTTCGTGATCGCGCTCATTAATGCCTGCAAAGATCGAGCGGTCAGTTTCGCTGCCCATCAGAGCTTGCGGCATCAGCAAAGCAAAGGCGGGATTGGCGCGGCTGATATAGCCATTGCGATCCAGCGATACGATGGCCATAGGCGTCTGGTTGAAGAAGCGGGC
>CAIVAX010000274.1 GCA_903903935.1 uncultured Hyphomicrobiales bacterium
AAGCGCAGAAACACCACAAGCACACTAAGCCCGATCAGGAGACCCAATATGATCTCTGAGGGGCGATGCGCATCAATGTTCAAGCGTGAGAGGGCAATGGCGGCAATCAAGGCGGCAATCAAGGCCCAAAGCAAGATCCTCATCACAGGATGAAGATAGCGGCCAATCATCACAGCCAGCGAGCCATAGACATAGATCGAAATCGCAGAATGTCCGCTGACAGAATAAAGCTCAATGCTCTCCACCGAGAGGCCGAAGGCGTAATAGAGAATTTTTTGCAGCGAGAGAACCGCTACAATCACCACCATTAAAGCGCCCCACCAGAGGCCGAATTTTGGACCGCAAGCTGAGCGCAGCCAAAAGATGATCATCATCGAGACAGGAATCATCAAAGCCGGCTCACCCATCAAGGTGATCTGCCACCAGCTTGGGATCAACTCACTCCATGAGCCTGGCAGTGTCATGCTTCATCGAGTCCCAGCACATCAGCCATGGAATAAACACTGGGCTGGCGACCGCGCCCCCAGAGCGCTGCACGCAGAGCGCCGCGCGCAAACAGGCTTCTGTCTTCTGCGCGATGAGACAATTCGATCCGCTCGCCAGGGCCTGCAAAGGTCACTGTATGATCACCAATAACTGTGCCGCCCCGCAAAGCGGCAAAGCCAATGTCGCCGGGCTTTCTTGCGCCTGTTATTCCATCGCGTCCGCGATCAGAATGATCTTGCAAAGAAATGCCGCGACCTTCGGCCGCTGCTTCGCCCAGCATCAAAGCTGTGCCCGAGGGTGCATCAACTTTCATGCGGTGATGCATGTCCACAATCTCAATATCATATTCAATGCCAAGCGCCTTGGCGGTGCGCCGCACGAGACCGGCGAGCAGATTGACGCCCAAGCTCATATTGCCCGAGCGAATGATCACGGCATGGCGACCAGCTGCATCAATCGCTTTGAGATCCTCAGCCGAGAGGCCGGTTGTTCCGATGACATGAACAATGCGCGCTTGGGCTGCGATGGCCGCCAGTTCGAGTGTCGCCTGCGGAGCGGTGAAATCAATCACGCCATCGGCATGGGCCAACGCGGAGAGAGGATCATCGGTAATGCTGATCCCCAGCGGCCCCAAACCCGCCAAAGTACCAATATCCTGACCCAATGCTGGCGAGCCTTTGCGCTCCAGCGCGCCAGCCAGAACCAGTTCCTCATTGGCTTGAATGGCCTGAACGAGCATGCGCCCCATGCGCCCTGCCGCACCTGCCACCACCAATCGCATATCCGCCATTGCAAACCCCTTTTGCGCCGCTCAGCCATAACCTCAATCGGGGCTCAGGAGAAAGCGGCTTTCACAATCATGCCCGATTTCAGTCATAATTTCTTTAGAAAGTCTGGATATGGTAACTCTAAGTTGTTTGAGGTCCCCTGTACCCAAACAACTCGACGCCGGGCCGGATGTACGCCCGGCGTTACTTTTTTGGGCCCTGCCTCACTCTGCACTTGCCTCACTCTGCCCCTGCCTCACCCTGCCAGAGCGCCAGCGATCTCCTGAACAATGGCCTCAGCGGCTTGGCGCGGATCCTCAGCCTGAGTGATGGGGCGACCGATCACCAAATGATCCGCCCCGGCGGCAATCGCTCTGGCTGGGGTCATGACACGTTTTTGATCCCCAATATAAGCGCCCTGGGGTCTGATGCCGGGTGTGACCAGCAGCATATCCGGGCCTAAAGCCGCGCGCATGCTGGCAGCTTCTTCCGCCGAGAGAATGAGGCCGTGAATGTTGAGCGCTTTGGCTTGCTGCGCCCGATGCGCGACCAACTCTTTCACATTCATGCGATAGCCAGCCTCAGCAAGATCGCGATCATCATAAGAGGTCATCACCGTGACAGCGAGCAATTGCAACGAGCTGTCGCCCAAAGCGTCTCTTGCCGCCTGCATGGTCTGGGGAAAGGCATGAATGGTGAGAAAGCGCGCGCCCATTTTGGCAATTTGCGCCGTGGCTCTGCCAACCGTATTGGGGATGTCATGCAATTTGAGATCGAGAAACACATTCTTGCCAGATGCAATCAGCCGCTCGGCGAGAGGCATGCCACCGGCATAAATCAATTCGAGCCCAATTTTATAAAATGTGACGCTGTCGCCCAGATGCGTCACCATGGCTTGCGCTGCAGCCACATCAGGCAAGTCGAGAGCGACAATCAGTTTATTGCGCGGATCGGACGCATTCATCATCACACCTTGTGAGCTCAGCGCTTGGGAGAGCGGCGCGCTTCTCCCAATTTGCGCAATAAAGCCAAAGCCGGCATGGCCTTGGCATGTGGATTGGCCAATCTGCGGCGCGCTTCAATCTTATCATGCGCATTGATGCTGGCTTGACGAAGCCGCGTTTCGATCTTGTCTGTTTCATCGCGCAGACGGCCCATCAAGGCTATGGCCGGATGAACGCGAATAACCTCCGCTTCCGTCGCAGCTTGATACACAAAGACACGGGCGGGCGGCAGATTGAGCCAGACAGCTGGAGAGGCATGGGCGAGGAAGGGCAAAGTTTCAATGCCCTTTGCCTTGCGCGGAATGGGGGAGAGCATGCCATAAGTGAATTGAATAAACCGCCCGGCCGGAACCATGAAAGAGAAGGCATCGCGCAAAAGAGCAAGGCGTTGAGGATCTGGGCGCGTCAGCAAGGGCAGGCTGGAGACAATGGCGGCCACGGGGCCATCGACAATGCCTTCCAAAGTCTTATTCAAATCATAAGCATCGCCCTGAATGACCCGCAGGCGAGGAAAGCGCCGGGCCAGCAATTTGCAAAAATCAGGGTCATATTCAATCAGAATCAGCCGTTCAGGGGCAATGCCACGCTGCAGCAGCGCCTGAGTCACTGGCCCGGTGCCCGGTCCCAGCTCAATCACAAGGCCTGGGACAGAAGGATCGACATAGCGGGCCATCATTTTGGCTAGCGAGCGGCCCGAGGGCGAAACAGCGCCAGTCAACAATGGCTTTTCGATCCACGCTTTCAAAAACCGAGCTTCATCGGCGAACCTATTGAAAGTACGGCCGTTTTTAAGTTGAGCCCATCCGTCTTTTGGCTTGGGTTGAAATCGCAAATCGGGTCCCCTCGGACGTTCTCTAGTTTTGTCAGTCAGACTTATAACGAGCCGAGCCACAAAACAACGCCCGAAGTCTCGGTTGGGCACACCAGCCCAGAACCTTACGAACTCAGATTATCGAAAATACCTTTCATTTTGGCAAAAAAGCCAGACGATTCAGGGTGAGTCTTGCTGGAGGACTCCGCCTCAAACTCGGTCAGCAATTCGCGCTGACGGCGGGTGAGATTTTGCGGAGTTTCGACATTGGTCTGCACAAACATATCGCCGATCTCGCGCGAGCGCAAAACGGGCATGCCCTTGCCGCGCAGTTTGAACTGTTTGCCTGATTGTGTGCCTTCGGGAATTTTGACCTTGGCCTCGCTGCCATCAATCGCCTGAATGGTGACCTCGCCGCCCATAGCGGCCTGCACCATGGAAATGGGCACACGGCAGTAAAGGTCGGCGCCATCGCGTTGGAAGAAGGCATGCGCTTTCAAAGACAGGAAAATATATAGATCCCCCGTAGGCCCGCCGCGCAGACCCGCCTCGCCCTCACCGGCCAGACGTATGCGTGTGCCATCCTCAACGCCTGAGGGAATATTCACAGACAGGCTGCGCTCGCGCGTGACGCGGCCCGCGCCCGAACAGACCGAACAGGGGTTGTCGATGATTTCGCCGCGGCCCTGACAGGTGGGACAAGCGCGCTCAATAGCAAAGAAGCCCTGCTGCGCCCGCACCCGGCCATGGCCATTACATGTGGTACAGGTTTTTGGCTTGGCGCCGGGCTTGGCGCCCGATCCCGTACAGGCCTCACAGGTGATCGCGGTGGGAACTTTAATGGTGGCAGCTTTGCCTTTGAATGCCTCTTCCAGCGTGATTTCGAGATTATAACGCAGATCACTGCCGCGCTCGCGGCCATTGGAGCGACCGCCGCCGCCGCGGCCCATCATATCGCCAAACAAATCTTCGAAAATATCGGCCATGGAGCCAAAGCCATCCATGCCCGCGCCACCTCCGCCGCCCTGCTCAAAGGCCGCATGGCCATGACGATCATAAGCCGCACGCTTCTGCGGATCGGACAGGCATTGATAGGCTTCGTTGACTTCTTTGAATTTGACTTCGGCTGTTTGATCCCCCGGATTGCGGTCGGGATGAAATTGCATCGCAGCCTTACGAAAGGCGGATTTCAAATCGGACTCACTGGCGCCTTTGGCGCAGCCCAGAACCTCGTAATAATCGCGCTTGGCCATTGTTAGATATCGCCGTTTGAAAGACTCAATTTAGAAATTGTCTCCGACCGGCTGATCCCCCGAATCAGATCAATGAACCTCATATCACCCTCGTGAGCCAATAGCATGAAAGCGCCTCTGGCATGAAAACTCACACATTGAGGGCCCTATGGCCTGAGTTGAACATGAAGACAGTGGATGGGCGGTTGGGCCCATCCACTGTGCGTGCAGACTAACTGGCCCAAGAGCCAGATGACTTACTTTTTCTTGTCATCGCCGACTTCTTTGAAATCAGCGTCGATCACATCATCCTTGTGATCCTTATGGCCGGCCTGATCAGCACCCGCTGCCGGGCCTGCTTCCTGCTGAGCCTTATACATAGCCTCACCCAATTTCATCGAAGCTTGGGTGAGATCATTCGTTTTGGTCTTAATCTCTTCGGCATCCTCGCCCTCAAGCGCTTTCTTGAGGTCGGCGATAGCCGTTTCAATCGTGGTCTTATCGGCCGCAGAGACCTTATCGCCATATTCAGCGACAGATTTTTCAGCCGAATGCACCATGGCTTCAGCCTGATTGCGCGTATCGACCAATTCGCGACGCGCCTTATCTTCCGCCGCATGCAGCTCAGCATCCTTGACCATTTTCTCGATCTCGGCATCGCTCAAGCCGCCTGAGGCCTGAATACGAATTTGCTGTTCTTTGCCAGTTGCCTTGTCCTTGGCGCTGACATTGACAATGCCGTTGGCATCAATGTCGAAGGTCACTTCAATCTGCGGCATGCCACGCGGTGCGGGGGGAATGCCCTGCAAATCAAAGCGGCCAAGGCTCTTATTGTCTTGCGCCATTTCGCGTTCACCTTGGAATACATTAATGGTGACCGCTGTCTGATTATCTTCAGCAGTGGAGAAGACCTGGCTCTTCTTGGTCGGGATGGTTGTGTTGCGATCAATCAAACGTGTGAACACGCCGCCCAATGTTTCAATGCCCAGCGACAGCGGAGTGACGTCGAGCAGCAGCACATCCTTCACATCGCCTTGCAGAACGCCCGCCTGAACCGCCGCGCCAATGGCGACAACTTCATCAGGATTGACGCCCTTATGGGGCTCTTTGCCGAAGAATTGTTTGACCAATTCCTGCACTTTGGGCATGCGCGTCATGCCGCCCACGAGCACGACCTCGTTAATCTCACCCGAGGTCAGGCCCGCATCCTTCAAAGCCTTTCGGCAAGGTTCAATGGTCTTCTGGATGAGATCATCCACAAGCGCCTCGAACTTAGCGCGGGTCAGCTTCAATGTGAGATGCTTGGGACCCGTGGCATCGGCAGTGATATAGGGCAGATTGATGTCTGTCTGTGTAGCAGAAGACAATTCGATCTTGGCCTTTTCAGCTGCTTCCTTCAGACGTTGCAGAGCGAGCTTGTCCTTGGTCAGATCAATGCCGTTTTCCTTTTTGAATTCGGCCGCGAAATATTCAACCAAGCGCATGTCGAAATCTTCACCGCCCAGGAATGTATCGCCATTGGTCGATTTGACTTCAAAAACGCCATCGCCAATTTCGAGAATGGAGACGTC
>CAIVAX010000275.1 GCA_903903935.1 uncultured Hyphomicrobiales bacterium
GCCATTTGGCACGCGGGCAGTATACACTAATTAGGTAATCCTTAAACTGAACCCCGTGGAGATTGAAATGGAAGACAACCAAACCCCCGAAATGCGTCACGAAGAGGTTCTCGAATTGATCGAAATGATCCTCGACACCGCAGGGGTTAATGCAAATCCCAAGATTTTTTCGGCCATTTGCCAGCTAGACGCCGCCATCTGTGAGGCCCTTGGCCTTGACGTGAAAGTTCACGCAATGGCTGACAGCGTCATTCTGGGGGAATAGCCCCCCGAAGCGCATTCCGTTCAAAATTAGAGATGGTGTCAACCCACTGTGGGTCAGCTTTTTGCACGGGCATTTGCATGGTAAACGCACGCTGCGTGTGCGCCATGCTTTCGCCGGGCGGGCGCGTCTTCATGAAGTCGCGCCAAAACAAATTAAACGGAATATCAACTTGCGACCCGCCTTCATATCCAAGCCCCTTCATTCCAACGGGGTAAGTTGTGTGGCCAGAGCTAACAGAAGGTGCGCCGGGATCAACTTTGGCAACCGAAAAACCCGTCGAAAGATTGGGGCTATTGAGAAGTTCAGGCTGAGTTGCTGCATGACGAATAGAAGCGACATCCGGGACGCCGAGAGCTTTCATTGCCGCAGTATCCATTGCCTTGGCAATTGCAGAACGATAACCACCGCCCATCTTCCACATTAATTGATCCAAATCAGGGTTCATGATACCCGGCCAAGCACTGGCATAGGCAATTTTTTTGTCCATAGGGGCTTTCGATGGAAGGTTTTGGATGATTGATTTGCGGATTGCATCATCAACCAATGCCGCTTCAGACTTTGAAAAACCGCGCTGGCGAGCAAGGTCCACAAGCGGATTGGCAACCATGTGCGAAAAATCTGCACCCTCAAGCCCCATCAGCACGTTCGCAAGATATACATTTTTGTCGCCAGCCATTTTTTTTGCTTCGGCTGATGTTTCAATCATTCTGTCTACGATAGATTGGCCGGATGCGGCAACTTGCTTTTCAGGCTGGACATCTCCCCAGTTCATGTAAAGAGGACCACCCTCCATCCTCATTGGGTTGGTCAGCTTCTGTCCATTGATCTCGCTTAAAAGGGCGCGGTCGCCTCGGCTGCGATCCCAAGTGGCGGGCATGTAGACACCACCTTCAGTGGCCGCCCAATCCATTTGCCTGCGTGGAGTTATGGCTTCAGTCGGCGCACTAAATACCGGACGCATCTCCTCAATCGGAGTAAGAAGTTTTGTGCCAGAAATTGGATGTTTAAAAGTTCCGGGCAACTTTGGTAGCTTCGCCGCCTCGGCGTCTTCAGGCGCGAACACAGCACCAGCGGCCACACCAGCGGCCTGCGGGGCATATTGCTTAGCAATTTCCATAGCCCGGCGAGAATAGTCTGCCGCGATATCAGGACGCGCAGTTTGAAACGCAGTTGAAATGTCTTTGGCCCCATGCCCGACAATGCCACGGAGGCCGCCGGTCAGCGCAGCATCAGCCACAGTCTCAGCAGC
>CAIVAX010000276.1 GCA_903903935.1 uncultured Hyphomicrobiales bacterium
ATGGTGAATGCGGCGCGTACAGGTGCTTTAGGCCCCGGCGGTGAAGGGCTCACGCGCATTCGCGTCACCTTGCATGAATCACATGTGGCGCGCGCTTGGTTTGAAGGACCTGTGGCCTGAGGATGACTCGGCTTCTCTTTGCCATTCCCGGCGATCTGAGCACAATGACCGGCGGTTATGGCTATGACCGCAGGATCATTGCGGCTCTGCCGCAGTTTGGCATTGAGGTTGAAACAAGGCGGCTTGCCGATCGCTTCCCCTTTCCTTCGCAATCCGATTTGAAGGAGGCGGTCAGTAGCCTTACCAAAGATAGAGGCACGGCCGTGGTGATGATTGATGGGCTGGCTTATGGCGCACTGCCGCCAGCCTGCATCAAAGCCGTTAGTGGACCTATAATCGGGCTGGTGCATCATCCTCTGGCCTATGAAGCGGGATTGAGCGAGGCCATGCAAAAGGGGCTGCACGCCAGCGAAAAGAACGCTCTTAGCCTGGCTGACCATGTGATTGCCACCAGCCCGACGACGGGCAAGGCGCTGGAGGCCGATTTTGCTGTGCCCGCCAATAAAATTACCATTGCCGAACCCGGTACGGATCGGGCGCCAAAGGCGATTGGATCCGGCACGCCCAATGGCCGGGTCGATCTTTTAGCTGTTGGCGCTATTGTTCCGCGCAAGGCCTATGATGTGCTGATCAATGCACTGTCTCAGATTGTCGATCTCAATTGGCATTTGCGCATTGTGGGGGCGATGGATCGTGCGCCCGACACGGTGCGCGCTTTGCGCGATCAAATCAGCCGTCTTCATCTGGATGAGAGGATTGAATGGATGGGGGAATGTCCCTCAGATCAGCTCGAGCCGCTCTATCATCACTGTGATGTGTTCGTCATGCCGTCTCATTATGAAGGGTTTGGCATGGCCTTGACGGAGGCCATGGCGCATGGATTGCCGATCCTTTCTACAACGGGCGGTGCTGCGGCGCAGACCATTGAAGATGGCGCGGCGTTGAAAATTCCACCTGCTGATGTGCCAGCCATGGCGCAGGCTTTACGGCTTCTCATTTCTGATCCGGCGCAAAGAGCAAAGCTGAGCGCGGCGGCTTGGTCTGCGGCGGGCCGCCTCACGCAATGGAATGAGAGCGCGCGTCACATAGCTCATGTCATCCACGCGCTTGCCCCTAGCCGATAAGCAAAACAAAGCAAGGAACTCAGATGAGTGGTTTTTCTTCCCATTGGCTATCCTTGCGTGAGCCTATCGACCATCAATCGCGCAATGCTGGTCTACAACACAAATTATCTCATCACTTTGCCGCGCAGGAGACGCTTGCGCTGGTTGATCTGGGCGCTGGCACAGGATCAAATTTACGCGCTCTGGCGCCGTATCTTCCCAACGCTCAAAGTTGGCGCTTGATTGATTATGATCGCGACTTATTGCAGGCCGCGCGTCACTTCATTCGTGACTGGGCCGATCAGATCCTTCAGGATAATGAGGTCTTGCAGATTCAAAAAGGCAGAAAAACTATTCACGTGCAGTTTGAATCGCATGATCTGGCGCAAGGCATTGGCCCGCTCATTCAATCGAATTGCGAATTGGTCACTGCGGCAGCTTTTTTTGATCTTGTCTCAGCTCACTGGATTGAAGGTCTGTGCAAGGATCTGGCGCAGCATAAACTGCCGCTGTTCACTGTCCTCACCTATGATGGGGATGAGCAATGGACGCCGCCCCATAGCGCTGATCAAGCCATGCTTGACGCCTTTCATCAGCATCAAGCCAGCGATAAGGGATTTGGTGCGGCTGCTGGGCCCAAGGCGACTGAGCTTTTGAGCTCAGGCTTCAAAGCCTTGGGCTATCAGGTCGAGATCGGCAGCAGTCCATGGGTGATCAGTTCAGCCCATCAGGATTTGATCGCAGCTCTGGCGACAGGGTCCGCGCAAGCTGTCCGCGAGACGGGTCTTGTTGATGAGCAAAGCATCGCAGAGTGGTTGGCGCAGCACAGATCCGCAAGCCAATGCAAGATTGGTCATCAAGATTTATTTGCTTGGTTAAAATAAACGGGCCGAAATAACCGGCCAATCTCACCTTGCGGAACTCGTTCAGCCCTTTGTCCAAGGCAGCATGCGTTGCAGCACGCCATCGCGCTTGATCAGGCCATGCATGAGCCCGGC
>CAIVAX010000277.1 GCA_903903935.1 uncultured Hyphomicrobiales bacterium
ATGTGCCCCCCGCTTATGTGCAGCGGGCCTATGAGCAGGCGCGCGCCCATAAATGGTATATGTCGGCGCGCCTTGTGACCTGTAATGATCTTTATTCCTTCGACCCGAGTGTGAAGGTCGATGTCCATGATTTTACCGATGTCATTGGGCGTCATTTCCGCCAACCGGAGGAGGGCTTAGGCTTTGATGACAGCCCCTCATCGCATATGTGGCGCAGCATTATCTGGCCAAACAATTTTCTCTAAGATCGGCGAGTGACTAGTGTTGATGATGAGGGCTTGCGCCTTGCAGATGAGGGCTTGCGGCTTGCAGATGAGGGCTTGCGGCTTGGCGCGCCAGACGTCATTTTGCATCAGATGAACACGACCTCCCCCTTGGCTCAAAAGGCTGCCGCACAAGCCCCGCGCAGTGCCATCATGCGCCTGCCGCGCCATGCGCCGGGCATGCGGATTGGCTTATTGGGGGGCTCTTTCAATCCCGCGCATGAGGGCCATCGCTTGATCAGCCTGATTGCTTTGCGCCGCCTTAATCTCGATTGCATCTGGTGGCTGGTGACGCCCGGCAATCCTCTCAAACAGGCGAGCGAGCTTGTCGATTTACCAACACGGCTGAAGACCAGCGCGCAGATTGCTAATCATCCCGCTCTCATCATCAGTGATTTTGAATCGACGATTGGTACGCACTTTACCTATGATACTTTGCGCCATCTCACGCAGCGCTGCGCCGGGGTCAATTTTGTCTGGCTGATGGGGGCGGATAATCTCGCCTCGTTTCATCTTTGGTATCGCTGGCGCGATATTGCACGCCTCATGCCTCTGGCGGTGATTGATCGGCCCGGTAACACTCTGCGCGCCAGTCATAGCAAGGCTGCGCTTTATCTTGAAAAATATCGGATCGAGGAAGCACAGAGCCGGATGCTTGCCTGTGCGCCAGCGCCTGCGCTGATGTTTGTGCATGGTCCACGCTCGGCGCAATCGTCCACCGCTTTGCGGGCGCAAATGAGGTGAAACCCCTCAGCCAAGATTTAATCCCCGCGCTCTGGCAAAACCAAAGCTTTGCGCCTACATTGTGAGGGCGGAGCTGCGGGGTTTGTGTAGGATCAGTATTCCCGGGGCCTTATCGATCTCTAAGGGAGCTGTCCCTGGCCTTGTCCGTGGACTTGGCCATATGGCGCCCACCTACATTGTAGGTTTCCCGGGATCGATATCCCACGGCTCAGTGGCCCCGCACTTGCTCTTCTCAGGATGGCTGGACCAGTGTTGTGAGCCCGCATGCTTCCTATTTGAGCCAGCAAGCTGCCAAAGCAGCTCTTCGCCGGCAGGCTTTGGAATGTCGCGCCAAGGTGACCCCCGACATTCAGAGCCAATTTGCAGCGCATCTGGCCAAAGAAGGGCTGAGGCTCGCCAGAGCAAGGCTGGGGGTCAAATGCGTCTCGCTCTATCACCCCATACGCCAAGAGGCCGATTGCCTGCACTTGTTGCATGCCCTGCATGAGGCCGGATTTAACACAGCCCTGCCTTTGGTTGAGGCGGACAAGCTCCCCTTACGCTTTTTGCAATGGAGACCGGGAGAGGCGCTCATTCGCTCCAAAATGGGGCTGAATGAGCCAGATCCGGCGCAAAATGAGGTCAAACCGGATGTTTTCTTCATTCCTCTGGCGGCTTTTGACCGCAAGGGCAATCGCTTAGGCTATGGGCGCGGCTATTTTGATGCCTCACTGGCACAAGCCAGAGCCGAACGCAAAGTGCTGGCTGTCGGCCTTGCTTATAAATGTCAGGAAATTCCGGCTGTTCCCATTTCAGACCACGACCAAAGGCTTGATTTCGTGATAACAGAAAGTGAAACCTTGGACTTTGGTTAGGTGAGCTTTTCGCATGCGTCTGCTTTTCATCGGGGACATAGTCGGCCGCGCAGGCCGCGACCAATTGGTGCAACGCCTGCCCCATTTGCGGCGCGACTGGAATCTCGATTTTGTGATTGCCAATGCTGAAAATGCCGCGGGCGGCTTTGGCATTACGGAGGCCATTGCGCAGGATTTTATTGATGCGGGCTGCGATTGTCTGACCTTAGGCAATCATTCTTGGGATCAGAAAGAGGCGCTTGTCTTCATTGAGCGCCAGCCCCGCCTGTTGCGTCCGCTCAATTATCCCCCCGGCACGCCGGGGCGCGGCGCCAATCTGTTTGATGCGCGCAATGGCGCAAAAGTTCTCGTGATGAATGTGATGGGCCGCATTTTCATGGATCCGCTAGATGATCCTTTTGCGGCGGTGGAGCGCGAGCTCAGCGCCTGTCCTTTGGGCATGGGCTGCGATGCCAGCCTGATTGATGTGCATGCGGAAACCACCAGTGAGAAATATGCCATGGGGCATTTTTGCGATGGCCGCGCCTCGGCTGTGGTGGGAACGCATACGCATGTGCCCACTGCCGATGCGCAAATCCTGCCCCAAGGCACGGCCTATCAATCGGATGCAGGCATGACGGGCGATTATGATTCGGTGATTGGCATGGATAAGGACGAGCCATTGCGCCGGTTCACCACCAAAATCCCCGGGGGGCGGTTTGAGCCCGCTTTGGGGCCCGCCACGCTATGTGGCATAGGCATTGAGATTGATGACCGCACGGGGCTGGCGCAAGCCATAGCACCTGTGCGGCTGGGAGGGCGGCTGGCCCAGACTGTGCCGCCTTTCTGGAATTGAGCTTGAGCTCTTCGTGCGCTAGAGGTGTGCGCAGCTTTATCCATGGGTCTTTCTAAAAGAATGGGTTTGTTATGGCCGGACATAGTCAGTTCAAAAATATCATGCACAAGAAGGGCAAGCAGGATGCCTTGCGCTCCAAGCTGTTCTCCAAACTGGCTCGCGAAATCACAGTGGCCGCCAAAATGGGCATGCCCGATCCTGCGATGAATCCGCGCCTGCGTCTGGCCGTGACGGCGGCGCGAGCGGAAAACATGCCCAAGGACAATATTGAACGGGCGATCAAAAAGGCCTCGGGTGGCGAGGGCGATAATTATGATGAAGTGCGCTATGAGGGCCGCGCGCCCGGCGGCGTCGCCATTATTGTCGAAGCGCTGACCGATAATCGCAATCGCACAGCTGGCGAAGTGCGCTCCTTTTTTACCAAAGCGGGCGGCGAAATGACCGCCTCAGGCGCGGTCGCCTTTATGTTTGATCATATTGGGCTGATTGAATATGACGCGAAAGTCGCCACTGAAGATCAGATGATGGAAGCTGCCATTGAAGCCGGCGCCGATGATGTGGAATCCTCCGACGAGGGGCATGACATCATCACCAGCATTGAGAGCTTTGGTGAAGTTGGCAAGTTGCTCGAAGCCAAATTTGGTGAGCCGCGCAAAGCCAAATTGATCTGGCGTCCGCAGACTATCAATCTGCTGGATGATGAATCGGGCGAAAAGGCGATGAAGCTGATTGGCGCGCTTGAAGATAATGATGACGTGCAAAACGTCTATGCCAATTTTGAAATTTCAGATGCGCTGGCCCAAAAGATCAGCGGCTGAAAGATCAGCGGCTAAAAGAACACAGGCTGAGGCTGATCTTTTAGCCTCTGCCTAGCGTATCATCTGATCAAAAATTGGCATGGACAAGATCGCTGATATGGCAATCAGCACATAAGCAAATCTCCGGAATGTCTCCTCCGAGGCCACGCCAAATAAGCGTGCACCCAAGGCAAGACCAAGTGTGTAGCAGGGCCAGACGATGATCGCATACACAACGATCTGCCAGGTGAAGACGCCTTTGACAAAATAGATGATATCAATCGCCAGCGATGAAAAGGCATAATAGACCATGATATTGGCGCGGGTGAGCGCAGCCTCTGTGCGCCCGCCCAGCCAATAGGCGATCACGGGCGGCCCCGAAATGCCTGTGGCCCCGCCCATGCCGCCAGCAAACAGACCCACAAGAAAGGTCAATCCTGTTTTAGGCTGGCCGCGAAAGCGCCAGCCTGTCAGCAACAGAGCCAGCATGGCAAAGACCATCAGATCCATGCCCCAGCGCAGAATGAGCGGATCCATGCTCTCCAGCAACAAAGCGCCAAAAGGCTGCGCAATCCATGTGCCCAACAGCATGGGCAGAACCATGGTCCAATTGCATTTGCGCACACTGGCTATGCCATAGGGTGTCGCTGAGCCCAGATCGGAGAGATAAAAGGTTGGAACAGCGACTTTTGGACCGACCAGAGCCGACATGATCGGGATCAAGATCAAAGCGCCGCCAAAGCCTGAAAAGCCGCGCACAATGCCGCTGATCAAGGTTGTGGCAATGATCACCCAAGTTGTGGGCTGGGCAAACAGAGCCAGCAAGGCTGCAGGATCAAATTCCATTCTATTCCAAAATCCTGATGGGCGCCGCCGCACCCCTCGCTTGATGAGGTCTCAGAGGGCGGATTTTTGCATAAAACGGGCGCATTTGCGAAACTAGGTCATGGCTGAACAAGCGATTCGTATTCTTGGCATTGACCCTGGCCTGCGACACACAGGCTGGGGCTTGATTGAATGCGTGGGCACACGCCTGATCTTCCTAGCCTGCGGGGCTATTCATTCCAATGATAAACTCACTCTGGCGGATCGTCTGCGCCAGCTGCATGAGGGGTTGAGTGAGGTGATCCATCTGCATCGCCCCGATGAAGCGGCCGTGGAGGAAACATTTATCAACCGCGATCCGCAATCGGCGCTGCGACTGGGACAGGCCAGAGGGATTGCGCTTGTTGTGCCCGCATTGGCGGGCCTGCCAGTGGCGGAATATGCCGCCAATCTGATCAAGAAAACTGTTGTTGGCTCCGGTCATGCCGATAAAAAGCAGATTGCGATGATGGTGCAGGTGCTGTTGCCCAAAGCCAATGCAGCCTCGGCGGATGCGGCCGATGCTTTGGCCATCGCCATTTGTCATTCGCAGCATAGGGGCGCGCGGGCGCTCCATGCGGCTCTTGTGCAAGCACCAAAACAGACAAAGCCACCAAGACAGATCAAAGCGCAACGGAAATTCACCCCATGATTGGCAAACTTACCGGCGTTATCGATTCGTTTGGCGAGGATTATCTCATCCTTGATGTGCAGGGCGTTGGCTATGTGGTGAGCTGCTCGTCGCATACGATGCAGAAATTGCCGCGCCCCGGTGAGCCGGCTGCTTTAGCGATTGAGACGCAGGTGCGCGAAGATTCCATTCGCCTGTTTGGCTTTCTGAGCATTGCTGAGCGCGATTGGTTTCGCCTGTTGCAAAGCGTGCAAGGTGTCGGTTCCAAAGTTGCGTTGGCTATTCTGGGCCTCTTAGAGCCTACCGAACTCGTCTCTGCGATTGCTTTGCAAGACAAAGCTATGATTGCACGCACATCGGGGGTCGGGCCAAAATTGGCCGCCCGCATTGTCACCGAGCTCAAAGACAAAGCGCCGAGCTTTGGTCATGTTGATGCCACCTCTATGCGTCTTGC
>CAIVAX010000278.1 GCA_903903935.1 uncultured Hyphomicrobiales bacterium
ACCCGCTTCACGCGCACCGGACTCGCCACCAAAGGTAATGTAATCATTATACCCTATAGTTTCAGATCTGATGAAGCCTTTTTCAAAATCTGTGTGGATGACGCCAGCAGCTTGCGGCGCACGCGTGCCTTGCTCAATGGTCCATGCTCGCGCTTCTTTCGGGCCCACCGTAAAATATGTCACAAGATGAAGAAGTTGATAGCCAGCGCGGATGACGCGATTAAGTCCCGGCTCGGCCAGTCCAACAGCATCGAGATAATCTTTCTGATCAGCGAGCGGCAAAACAGCAATCTCACTTTCGATCTTGGCCGAGACAACCACCGCCACAGCCTGTTCAGCGCGCGCGCGCTCAGCAACTGTGTTTGAAAAATCATTGCCTTTATCAGCTGCGCCTTCCTCCACATTGCACACATAGAGAACGGGCTTGGACGACAGCAGACCCAGAGAAGCAAATAATTTACGTTCCTCAGCAACAGTTTGCACCAGACGCGCAGGCTTGCCCTCGCGCAGCAAAACCAAGCAGCGCGCCATCAGATCCACGGTCTCTTTGGCTTCCTTATCGCCACCCTTGGCCTTTTTCTCGAGCGGCCCGATTCGCTTTTCAAGACTCTCCAGATCGGCCAGCATGAGCTCGGTCTCGATCGTCTCAATGTCATTGATTGGATCAATCCGCCCCTCGACATGGGTGATGTCCGAATCTTCAAAGCACCGCACCACATGGGCAATGGCATCGCATTCGCGAATATTGGCGAGAAACTGATTGCCCAGCCCCTCCCCCTTGGAGGCGCCGCGCACCAGACCGGCAATATCGACAAAGGTCAGCCGTGTGGGGATGATCTCGCGTGATCCGGCAATTTTGGCCAAAGCGTCCAGACGCTCGTCCGGCACAGCCACATCGCCCACATTGGGCTCAATGGTACAGAAGGGATAATTGGCCGCCTGAGCCGCAGCCGTCTGCGTCAAGGCATTGAAAAGAGTGGACTTGCCAACATTTGGCAGGCCCACGATACCGCATTTAAAGCCCATGATTGGATCTCTGCTCAGAAAAGTTAGAGCCGATATGCTGTCTATAGCGTCTAAAGGCAAGCAAGACTTACTCTATAGGGTTTAACTTTCGATCTTTGAGCTTTATACGAAGCGCATGAGCGATTCTCTTTGTCCTTGCCGCCGCGGCTCCTCTTCCACCCTGACCTTGGCGCAATGCTGTGGCCCCTATCTCGATGGGGCCCCTGCGCCCAATCCGGAAGCTGTGATGCGCTCGCGCTATACGGCCTATGCTCTGGGCAATATCGACTATTTGCACGATACGCTGGCGCCTGAAGCGCGCCATGATTTTGACCGCAAATCCGTCAGCCATTGGTCCAAATCCTCACAATGGCATGGCATGGAGATTATCTCGACCGAGGGCGGCTTGCCCGGCGATGCCGAAGGCTTTGTCGACTTCACGGCCGACTTCAGCACGGAGGGGCAACGCCAAACCCATCGCGAACGCTCACGCTTTCGCTTTGATGCGCCCACAGGTCGCTGGCTGTTTGTGGAGGCGGCCAATCGCAAGCCCAATCCCGTGACCAAGGAAAAAAGGCCCGGGCGCAATGATCCCTGCCATTGCGGGTCCGGCCTCAAATATAAGAAATGCTGCGCCCAGAGTGATGCGGCCTGATCACCCTCTCACCGCCATCTGAAGCAAAATCATTTTACCCCGGACCAAATCGCGCTAGTCTTGTCGCAACAAAGACGAGACACGGGGGAATTCAATATGAAATTGCTGCGCTGGGGCATGATCGGCGCCCTTCTATGGGTTCAAACTCCCGCCCAAGCTGATCCGGTTGAGGATTTCTACAAAGGCAAAACCTTTACCTTTGTCAGCGGCTATCCGCCGGGGGGTGGCTATGACGCTTATGCGCGCATTTTCGGCCGGCATTTTGGCCGCTTTCTCCCCGGTCATCCTACAGTCGTCGTCAATTCCATGCCCGGCGCTGGCTCCATGCTGGCGGCCAATTATCTCTACAATAACGCACCCGCCGATGGCACTGTGGTTGGCCTGTTTGGCTCCAGCGTTTTGATGGAGCCCTTATTTGGCAATCCTGCCGCTAAATTTGATGCGCGCAAATATTCCTGGCTTGGCTCCATGTCTCAGGATGTGTCGCATTGCGGCATGTGGGTGTCTCCCGGCGTGCCCACAACATTTCAAGACATGTTCAAAACCAAATCCGTGATTGGCGGCGGCGCGCCCGCTGCTGTTACCTACCAACACCCCATGATTTTGAAAAATGTGTTGGGCGTGAATATTGATGTTGTGGCGGGCTATCCTGGCTCACGCGAAATCAATCTGGCGATGGCACGCGGCGAAGTGAATGGCACATGCGCTTTGTTCACCTCGTCCATTAACACTCAATATGCCGATGATGTGAAAAGCGGCCGCATGAAAATTGTCGTGCAAATGGGC
>CAIVAX010000279.1 GCA_903903935.1 uncultured Hyphomicrobiales bacterium
ATACTCATGATGTATTCCCGGGTAGAGGTTCAGTTGCAAGATATGGGTCGGCAATGCCCATACGTGCAAGCGCTAGCCGTTCGAGCGCTTCCATTTCCTCAGCTTCTTCATCTGTTTCGTGATCATATCCAAGCAAATGAAGGAACCCATGGATAACCATGTGACAAGTATGATTGCTTAGAGTCTTCTCTTCATCCTGACACTCTCGAACAACGGTCTCATAGGAAATTGCTATATCACCAAGTAGTCGCGCCGTTGCAAGACGCTCTGGAGTGCTTGCGGGGAAAGATAAGACATTTGTTGGCTTATCTATCATGCGCCACTCACGATTAAGTTCCCGAATTCGTTCATCATCGCAAAAAAGAAAACTAATCTCTGCTTTTTCAAGAAGTTTCTTATTTGCCACCTGAACGGTCACTTGCAAAGCTTTATCGACAAGCGCTTCCAAACTATCGAGCAAGGACCAACTCTCACATTCCATCGAAATGTCTGCTTCAAGAATCATTTTTTACCCTGAGCAGCGGCATGAGCAGATTCATATGCGCTAACAATCCGGCGCACGAGGTCATGACGAACGACATCAACATCTCGGAACCGGACATGGCCAATTCCTTCGAGACCGGACAAAAGATTCACGGCTTCACTCAGGCCTGATTTTTGCCCCAATGGAAGATCGGTCTGTGTTGGATCGCCCGTGATGATCATACGCGACCCTTCTCCAAGGCGGGTCAAAAACATTTTCATCTGCATAGATGTCGCATTTTGGGCTTCGTCGAGCAGGACACATGCCGATGTCAGTGTTCTACCACGCATAAAAGCAAGCGGCGCAACTTCAATCATGCCGGTCTGCAATCCACGCTCAACCATGCGTCCGTCCATAAAGTCATAAAGGGCGTCGTAAATGGGGCGCAGATAAGGGTCAACTTTCTCACGCATGTCACCGGGCAAAAAACCAAGCCGCTCACCTGCTTCGACTGCTGGGCGCGAAAGAATGATCTTTTCAACAGCCCCTTGTTCAAGCAAAGAGACTGCATGGCCAACAGCCAGCCATGTCTTTCCAGTGCCGGCCGGGCCTTCCGCAAAAACAAGTTCATTTCGTTTGAGGGCGCGAAGATAAAGATCCTGGGCTGCGTTGCGTGCTCGCACACCGCCACGCTTGCGCGTGTTCACACTTTCAAAACTCGTTCGGTTAGCGTCTTCCTTGGGAAATAAATTACCTTGCAATGCGCCTTCCTGCACCGCGCCATCGACATCACCAAGAGAAATCGTTTGTCCGGTCTTGACCCTAGCATAAAGGAATTCAAGGACACGTCGCGCCTGATCGCAAGCTTCAGGCGTTCCCTTCAAAGTAACGTGATTCCCGTTCGCATTAGCAGCGACCCCTAGGCGACGCTCCACTCTTGCAAGATTCTGATCATAATGACCGAGCAATAAGGACGCGTGTCGATTGTCATCGAACGCTATCGTGATCTCAGTCTTTTCTGAGGAGCTTAAATCCGCGGCGCCGGAACCGCCTGTCGCCGCATGTACAGACGCTAATACGCCAGTCTTTTCGGATGGTCTCAAGCAAGAATCTCCCCTTGCATTCTCACGATTGCTCTCCCACGAGAGTACCTCGGAGTGAATTGGTGAGGGCTTCCGTAATCAATACATCAGCTACGCGTCCAATCAGCAAATCAGGCCCTTGAACCTGCACAGCCTGAAGATAGGGCGATTTTCCAGCAATTTGTCCTGGGTCACGACCCTTCTTCTCAAACAAAATAGGCACCACTTTACCAATAGATGCATCGTTATAGGCATGACGCTGCCCGTCAACGAGATCCTGCAACCGCCTCAATCGTTCACTCTTGATTTCTTCAGGCACCTGCTCTTCCATCTCCGCTCCAGGGGTTCCTGGGCGCATAGAATATTTGAAGAAATAGCTACTTGAGAAATTCACCGCCGCAATCAAGTCGAGGGTGCCCTGAAAGTCTTCTTCCGTTTCACCAGGGAACCCCACAATAAAATCTGATGACAAAGCAATGTCCGGACGGGCTCTGCGAACACGCTTGATCAGATTAAGATAATCTCGGGCGGTGTGTTTGCGGTTCATATCCCGCAAAATGCGGTCAGAGCCCGACTGCACTGGCAAATGCAAAAACGGCATCAGAGCTGGTTGATGCGCATGCGCATCAATTAAATCCTGCCCCATGTCATTCGGATGGCTGGTCATGTATCGAATGCGCAAGAGCCCGGGTATGTCTGCCATACGCGCTGTAAGCTGAGCCAGGGAGATCGTATTCCCTTTCTCATCTAGACCAT
>CAIVAX010000280.1 GCA_903903935.1 uncultured Hyphomicrobiales bacterium
AGGCTTTGATCTGACCATTATTGATCCGCGCACCGCCTTTGCAACGCCTGAGCGCTTTCCTGATGTCAGCCTCATCGCCGAATGGCCAGATGTTGCGTTAAGTCAGCTGCGGCCGGATCGCTATACCGCTATGGCCTTTTTCACGCATGACACCAAGATTGATGATCCGGGCCTGATCGAAGCTTTGAAGGCGGATTGTTTTTATATTGGTGCGCTGGGTTCACGCAAAACACATGCACGCCGCATTGAGCGGATGAAGGCCATTGGCTTTCATGATGACCAATTGGCCCGTATCAAAGCCCCCATCGGGCTTGATATTGGCTCGGTCACACCGGCAGAAATTGCTGTGTCGGTGCTGGGTGAAATCATTCTGGCGCTGCGTAAAAAGCCATTACGCTCGAGCGCTTGAGGAGACATGGTCGGGTGAAATTTGGCTCCGTCAAAGTGCAAGAGAGTGAAGGCTGTATCGTTGCTCATTCGATCCGGCAGAATGGTTTTGTGCTGAAAAAGGGCGAGCGCGTTCTTGCCGCGCATGTGCAAGCCTTGCTTGCAGCGGGTGTTGAGCAGATCGTTGTGGCGCGTCTCGAGCCTGATGATGTTGGCGAAGACAGTGCCGCTGGTCAGCTCGCCAAAGCGGTTGCGGGCGCGCAAGTGCGCGTTGAAAAGCCGTTTACAGGCCGCGCCAATCTCTTTGCCGAGCAAGCCGGTGTGCTGATGGTGGATGAGGATCGCATTGATTCTCTCAATGGGCTTGATGAGCGCATCACTCTGGCGACTTTGCCAGCTTACCGGGCGGTTGAACAAGGCGAGATGATTGGTACGGTGAAGATCATTCCCTTTGCTGTGCCAGGCGAGTCGTTGACGCAGTCTTTGCAGTTTGCGCAGGGTGGGCTTGTCAGCATTGCGCCCTTTCGGCCTTTGCGCATCGCGGTGATCTCGACCTTATTGCCGGGCCTGAAGCCCAATGCGATTATAAAGACTTTGCGGGTTATGGCAGAGCGCTTGGCGCCAGCGGGTGCCAAAATTGTGATCGATCTCAAAATTCCGCATGAGGCTGAGGCTTTGCGCGCCGCCATCGGGCAGGTGGAGGGGCAATGTGATATGATCATTGTCTTTGGAGCTTCAGCCATTACTGATCGGCGCGATGTCATTCCCTCGGCCGTTGAAGCGGCTGGTGGCCAGATTGAACAATTGGGCATGCCGGTTGATCCTGGCAATTTGCTTCTGGTGGCCAATCTTAAGGGCAAGCCTGTTCTGGGTGCGCCGGGCTGTGCACGATCGCCTAAAGAAAATGGTTTTGATTGGGTCTTGCAAAGATTGCTGGCAGGCCTGCCTGTGCGCGCTGCTGATATTAGACGTATGGGCGTTGGTGGTCTGTTGATGGAAATTGTCGCGCGAGGCCAATTGCGCGAGGCACAAGGCGATCACGATGACTAAGGCTGCACCCTGTGCCGCCATTCTTCTGGCCGCTGGCCTTTCAAGCCGCTATCGGGCCGAGCTAGAGGCGCAGTCTCAGACAGAGGCGCCAAGCAAGCTTTTAGCTGAGATGAATGGCCGCCCGCTGGTGCGCCATGTTGCTGAAGCTGCACTGGCCTCCCAAGCGTCTCCTTTGATTGTTGTCACCGGCTATGAACAAGATTTGATCACAGCAAGTCTGGCGGGTCTTCCAGTTCAGTTCATTCATAATGCTGATTATGCCACGGGCATGGCCTCTTCTTTGCGCATCGGCATTGCAGCTGTGCCGCCTGATTGCAGCGCTGCTGTGATTTTGCTTGGCGATATGCCGCAGATTAAGGCCGATCTCATCAATCAGCTGATCGCGGCCTTGTCGCAGCATCCTCAGGCTAAAGCCTTGGTACCGACTTTCGTCAATGCGCAAGGCCAAGAGGAGCGTGGCAATCCCGTTGTGCTGACACGCTCGCTCTTTGCTGAGATTGGCAGATTGAGCGGCGATCAGGGGGCGCGTAAATTATTATCGGGCGAGGGCGTGCTGGAAGTGCCAGTCGCTGATCCGGCTATAGTGCTTGATATTGACACGCCGGAGGCTTTGGCGCGTTTGCAATCGTCGCTCACGCAGACAAGCGGGTGAAGCTGCCTTGGGTGTTTTGATGGCGGATCAGCCTCTCTATTTCAGGGGCGGCTAAGGCAGGCGAGAAATAATATCCCTGCATGAGATTGCAGCCGCTGGCTCCCACCAAGCGCAATTGATGTTCCGTCTCGACGCCTTCAGCAACCACTTGCAGATCCAACGCATGCGCCAAATGGGTGATGGTTTGTAAGATGACCGCATTTTCCTGCGTTTCATGCAGGGAGGATAAAAAAACTTTATCAAATTTGATTTTGTCGAAGGCAAAGCGGCGCAGATAGATCAGGCTAGTTTTGCCAATACCAAAATCATCAAGCGAAATGCCAATGCCGGCCATGCGCAGTTCGAGAATGGTTTTCTCTGCTTGTTCGGGATCGGTCATCAGCGCATCTTCGGTGATCTCAACTTCAAGGTGGGTGGGATCAAAATTCATCTCCAGTGTGATCCTCTTCACCATGTCGACAAAGCCGGTTTGGCGAAATTGCACGGGTGAGACATTGAAAGAAATTTTCATTTCAGGCCATTTTTGTGCATCAGCGCACACGCGCCGCAACACCCATTCACCCAATTGCAACGCAAGGCCTCTGTCATCGGCTAATCTGACAAAGCTTTCTGTCGGGATCAGCCCTTGCTGAGGATGGGACCAGCGCAGCAGAGCTTCCAGCGCAATAATTTGTTGCGAGCCAACGGAGATAATGGGCTGATAATTGAGCGAGAGATAATTTCGCTCAATGGCATTGCGTAAATCATCTTCAGCTGATTTGCGGGCGCGCAGATCTTCATTCATCTCTTCTTCAAAGAAGCAGGCGCGATTGCGGCCGCGATCTTTGGCGCGATAGAGCGCATGATCGGCCAGACGGAAGAGTTCGTTGACATCCGTCCCATTTTCTATGCTCAGCGCCACGCCAATGGAGACACCGATTTGCGCTGAATGCTTGCCCAGATGTATGGGTTCGCGCAAGGAGTCCAATATGCGTTGGCAAATCAATTCGCAATCATGGCGCGAGGTCACCTCTGGCAGGATGATGGCAAATTCATCACCGCCAAAGCGGGCTAAAATATCTGATTTGCGCAAGACTTGGCGAATGCTGGTGGTGACGCAAATCAGCAGACGATCTCCCGCTTCATGCCCGAACGTGTCATTCACTTCCTTGAAGCGATCAAGATCCAGTAACAATAAAGCAATGCCAGAGTCCCGCCGGCTTGAACGACTGAGTTCCGCCTCAAGAAATTGCGTGAAGAGCATGCGATTGGGCAGGCCGCAGAGCAAATCATGGCCAGCCATGCGTGCCGATTTGGCTTCATTGCGAGCCAATCTGCCAATGGAAAAGAAGGAGAGAAGCGCGGTAGAAATTGCGCAAAAGGTGATGATCCAAGCTAACAGAGGCGAGACGCCAAGCGCATCTTCCTCACTATCATCAGCATCAAAGGTTGGTTTTTGAGCAGGAGATTGAGCTTGACGATTGGTGCGAAGAGCTTGTGCCTCTGTCGTTTTAACACCAATCAAGGCTAATCTCTGTCCCAATGCTCCACTCTCGCTCAGCTGCATCAGAGGCACGATGATCGTGACAAAGGATTGGCCATTGAGCTGAGTCAACTCCGAGGAGGCCAGATCACGCAAATAGTAAAATTTGCCATGAGCTGGAGGAGTTATTTTTTTCTTAAGCGCCTGTGCCATCTGGGCACGGATTTGTGTCAGGGCCTGAAGATTGAGCGGATC
>CAIVAX010000281.1 GCA_903903935.1 uncultured Hyphomicrobiales bacterium
AGCCCGTAAACTGCCCCATGACGCGGCCCTATTCTGATTCTTCTCTCTTCTTTGGACTTTGTGATGCGCCTTTCCAGATTCTTCCTGCCCATTCTGCGCGAAACGCCTAAAGAGGCTGAAATCGTCTCGCATCGTCTGATGCTGAGGGCGGGGATGATCCGTCAGGAATCGGCTGGCATTTATGCCTGGCTGCCGCTGGGCTTGAAGGTGCTCAACAAGATCAACGCCATCATCCGCGAAGAGCAAAACCGCGCGGGTGCGATTGAATTGCTGATGCCCGTCATCCAATCAGCGGATTTGTGGCGTGAGTCCGGCCGCTATGATGATTACGGCAAGGAAATGCTGCGCATCAAAGATCGCCATGAGCGCGACATGCTGTTTGGGCCGACCAATGAAGAGATGATCACGGAGATCTTCCGCTCCTATGTGCGCTCTTATAAGGACCTGCCGCTCAATCTCTACCATATCCAGTGGAAGTTCCGCGATGAAGTGCGCCCGCGTTTTGGCGTGATGCGCTCGCGCGAATTTTTGATGAAGGATGCTTATTCCTTCGATCTGGATGCAGAGGGCGCACGCCATTCCTATTACAAAATGTTCACGGCCTATTTGCGCACCTTTGCGCGCATGGGCCTGAAAGCCATTCCGATGCGCGCCGACACGGGCCCGATTGGTGGCAATCTGTCTCATGAATTCATCATTCTTGCCTCCACAGGCGAGAGCGAAGTTTTCTGTCACAAGGATTTCCTTGCACTCGATGCACCGGCTGAAAATGTCGACTTTGAAAGCCGCGCTGCCATGCAGGGCGTGTTCGATACGTGGACGTCCAAATATGCTGCGACATCAGAAATGCATGATGCGGCGGCTTATGAAGCCATGCCCGAGACGGATCGCGTATCTGCGCGTGGCATTGAAGTCGGACATATTTTCAATTTTGGCACCAAATATTCCGAGCCCATGAAGGCCGTGGTGAATGGGCCTGATGGCAAGGATGTCACCGTACAGATGGGCTCCTATGGCATTGGGCCCTCGCGTCTTGTGGCGGCGTTGATCGAGGCGAACCATGATGAGGCGGGAATTATCTGGCCTGATGCTGTTGCACCTTTCAATTTTGCAATTGCAAATCTGAAAGTTGGCGATGGTGCAACGGATGCTGCGTGCGAGAAACTTTATGGTGAATTCAGCATGGCGGGTTTTGATGTCTTATATGATGATCGTGATGATCGTCCGGGCGCGAAATTTGCGACCATGGATCTGATCGGTGTGCCGCTGCAGATCATTGTTGGCCCGAAGGGACTTGCTGAGGGCAAGGTTGAAGTGAAGCACCGCCGCACAGGCGAGCGCGAAATGTTGTCGCTTGACGAGGTCGTCAATAAGTTTGCGACGAAGAAGGGTTAAGTCTTTTGCCGCATTTTTCATCCGTCATTGCGAGCGCAGCGAAGCAATCCAGTAGCCTCATAAAGAGGCTCAGGATTGCTTCGCCTTCGGGTCGCGATGATGGGGGAGAGGCGTGATGGTCGAGCCTACCGGAGCCAAGGCCTTTTCGCGCTTTGAATGGATGATTGCACTGCGCTATCTGCGTGCGCGTCGCGCGCAGGGGTTTGTGTCTGTCATTGCGGGCTTTTCTTTTGCGGGCATCATGCTGGGTGTTGCGACATTAATCGTCGTCATGTCGGTGATGAATGGCTTTCACATCGAGCTGATGAACAAGATCATTGGCATTAATGGCCATGTTTTCTTGCAAGGCGTCGAGCGCCCGCTGGATGATTTTGAGCAAGTGACTGAGCGTATCCGCAGGGTCAAGGGTGTGACTCTGGCTATTCCCATGGTCGAGAGTGCGGCAGGTGTGTCATCACCCTATCAGCAGACGGGAGCCCTGGTGCGCGGCATTCGTGGTGCCGATATTCAGAAATTGCCCGGCATCGCCAATAATGTGCGGCTAGGCACCTTAGAAGGTTTTGATACGCTGGGCGGGGTGGCGATTGGTCAGAAAATGGCTGAGACCTTATCGCTGCGCATTGGTGACAATGTCACCATTCTCACAGCCAAGGGTGCGGCAACCC
>CAIVAX010000282.1 GCA_903903935.1 uncultured Hyphomicrobiales bacterium
GATCAATGTATAATCCTCTGGCGGCTGAGCCGCTGCGAGGAGTACTTTTCATGAGTGCGGATCAATGGTCACCTGACAGCTGGAGGCACAAGCCCATCCATCAGGTCCCCGATTATCCAGATCAGCAAGCCCTACAGGCGGTCGAACAGCAATTGGCTGGCTTTCCGCCTCTGGTGTTTGCGGGTGAAGCACGCAAATTGAAAAAAGCTCTGGCCAGCGTTGCTGCAGGCGATTCATTTCTTCTGCAGGGTGGCGATTGCGCGGAGAGTTTTGCCGAACATTCTGCCGATAATATTCGCGATTTCTTCCGCGTCTTTTTACAAATGGCTGTGGTGACATCCTTCGCTGCCGCCTCCCCTGTTGTCAAAGTCGGGCGCATTGCTGGACAATTTGCCAAGCCCCGCTCATCGTCGATGGAACAGCAGGGTGAGACATCGCTGCCCAGCTATCGCGGCGATATCATCAATGGAACTGATTTCACCGCTGAGAGCCGCGTGCCTGATCCGCGCCGACAGATCGAGGCTTATCGGCAATCCGCCGCAACTTTGAATCTGCTTAGAGCCTTTGCGACAGGTGGCTATGCCAGCCTTGAAAATGCCCATCGCTGGATGCTAGGCTTTGTGAAAGACAGCCCGCTATCAGGCCGCTATCAGGAATTGGCGGATCGCATCACCGAGACGCTTGCGTTCATGCGCGCCATTGGTCTTAATCCAGAGGCGCATCAGCAATTGCGCGAGACGGAATTCTACACCTCGCATGAAGCGCTGCTGCTTGGCTTTGAACAAGCTCTGACGCGCGTCGACTCCACAACAGGCGATCATTACGCCACCTCTGGCCATATGATCTGGATTGGTGATCGCACTCGTCAATATGATCATGCCCATGTCGAATTCTGTCGCGGCGTGAAAAACCCCATCGGCCTGAAATGCGGCCCCTCGTTGAAGCCGGATGATCTGTTGCGTCTGATTGATATTCTTAATCCCGAGGATGAAGCAGGTCGTCTCACTCTGATCTGCCGCTTTGGTTACGACAAAGTGGGCGAGCATTTGCCCGGCCTCATCCGCTCAGTAAAGCGCGAGGGTCGCACGGTTGTCTGGTCTTGCGACCCCATGCATGGCAATACGATCAATGCCGCCGGCGGCTATAAGACGCGGCCCTTTGAGCGCGTCATGGGTGAAATCCGCAATTTCTTTGCTGTCCATCAGCTCGAGGGCACACATGCCGGCGGCGTCCATTTGGAGATGACAGGCAAGAATGTGACCGAATGCTTGGGCGGCGCGCGGGAAATCTCCGAGCTCGACCTGCATGATCGCTATCACACCCATTGCGACCCAAGGCTGAATGCCGAGCAATCGATTGAAGTGGCTTTCCTCATTGCCGAATTGCTCAAGGCCGAAAGAGCCGGTAAACCAGCTGTCATCCGCGCCGCCGAATAGCTCTTCGGCTGGGGCCTTTGGCATGGGAGAGACTATTTGTTGAGGCTGATTTTTGCGTTCCGCAATACATGTGCGGGACTTCTTCATGCCGGCCGCACAGAGCGGGCTGTTCAGGAAGAAATGGTCCTTTTTGTTCTCGCTTTGCCAATGGTCTGGCTTTTAGGGTCCGGCCTCTGGGACCGGGTGGCAATGATCGGCTCGATCCTGCTGCTGCTAGCGGTGGAATTGCTCAACACCTGCGCCGAAAAGCTCTGCGACCATGTCACGCCTGAGATCCATCCGCAGGTGAAAATTGTCAAAGACATGGGTTCAGCCGCCGTCTTTTGCGCCATTCTCATCTGCCTTTTGATCTGGGGTGGGGTTGTGCTGATCCGCTTGGGTCTGGTCACAGCCTGAAGCGGGAAAACCTGCCTTTGCAATCCTGCAAGTGCAATGCGCTGCCTGACTAGCCATATGTTGTTCAGATTCATTGGCTCTGTTCGAGGTTATGATGTCCTCTTCTCTCATGCCCACCCTATTTGTCTCGCATGGCTCCCCGATGATCATGCTGGAGCAAAGCCCGGCCCGCGACTTTCTGGAGTCATTGGGCCAATCCCTTCCCCGCCCCAAGGCGATCCTGATTGCCTCGGCCCATTTTGAAACCACAGAGCCGGCCTTAAGCGCGGATGCCAGCCCGCAGATGATCTATGATTTTGGCGGCTTTCCCCGCCCCCTCTTCGAGATGACCTATCCCGCGCCGGGCTCTCCCGCTCTGGCACAACAGGCTGTGGAGCTGCTCACAGCTGCGGGGATCAAGGCGGGAGCGAAAACCAATCGCGGTTATGACCATGGCACGTGGACACCGCTGAAGCTGATGTTCCCGCAAGCCGATATTCCGATTGTTCAGATTTCGATCCAGACTCACTCTGATCCCACCCATCACATAGCCATGGGCCGGGCCCTGTCACCCCTGCGCGAACAGGGCGTGCTGATCATGGGATCAGGCACGCTGACTCATAATCTCTATGCCTTCATGCAAGTGCGCAATCAGCCCCATTATCCAACCCCTGATTGGGTATCTGGCTTTGGCAATTGGGTGCAGAAAGTCGCCGAATCTGGCGATATCGAAGCCATGGCCCGCTATCGGCAAGAGGCGCCCTACTTCAAAGAAAATCATCCCAGCGATGACCACTTCTTGCCCTTCCCCTTTGCCATGGGGGCCGCAGGGCAAGGCGCCAAAGGCCAACGCATTCACACCAGCGCCCAAAGCGGTGTGATGCTGATGGATGCTTATAGCTTTGCCTGAGGGCGAGACTGGCGAGAGTCAAAGACCAAGGTCTTAATGGTCACCGGCACCATTTGCGAGGGCATGCGCATGCGGCCAATATCGACATAATCAAAATCTCTGAGCACCAGACCATCGAGCACTAAGAGCTCACTCTCAATGCCGATCTCTTGCAAAAGAATGGCGCCCAGAGATAAAGCCGCATCTCCTTCCAGCATGATGTAAAGATTCTGCTGCGCGCGAATAAGATCCTCAAGCCCGAGCGCCAATCCTTGCGCAAAGGCCAAAAGCCTCTCATGCGAAGGCTCGCCGCGCCAGCGAAACGCAAAGGCCATTTCCCCAGCTCCCTCCATCGCATCAAAGGCTGTGCGATGCTGTGTGATCGCGCGCCCCAGCGCATGGGGATCTATGGGCTTTAAAAAATCATAGGGCGGATAGAGCACAGGTAGATTGCGGCGTGGCAAGAGCGCGGCATGCGAGGTGATCGTTGATGTCTGCCCACTTAATTGCACGCAATATTCTGAAGCACCCAAAACTGTGGCGCGCATACATTCCTGCGCTGGCAGAATGGTAAAGGGCGTCCCCTGCACCTCAAAAATAATACGCAAGGCTTGTGCAAGAGGGCGGCCCAGATCGCCAAAATCCCGCGCCTCGCGTCCATAAAAGAATTCAGCAACACCGCCAGAAAACAAAACCTCATCAAAGGCACCTACCAGATAAATCGGATCCGTGAGAAACAATCCTGCATCCTCTTTTGCTGAGCCATCGAGACCCAAAACCAGAGCCAATTGTTCGGCCCTATGATCCGCAATGCGCTGCATATCCTGCTGGCTGATCTGCTGGCCAAGAGTGAGATCCAATCCAATCTGTAAGGCCTGCGCCCGCCCTTCTGGCTCGAGCCGTGTGATCACACCTGACTCATCTCTGACAATCAAGCGCCCGCCAATCGCCAATGCGGCAAGCGCGCTCACCCGCCCATCTTCGCAAAGGGCAAGCTTGGTCGTGCCGCCACCAATATCAATATTCAACACACGCGTGTGATGCGCCAGTGACAGCCGCAGCGCACCTGAGCCCTGCGCAGCAAGCATTGCTTCCATATGATGACCAGCGGCGGCACAAATAATATCGCCGCTCTCTTGCGCCAGTTGATCAACAATGGCTTTGGCATTGGCGCGCAAAGCCGCTTGCCCTGTCATGATCACCGCGCCGGTTTCGATCTCATCGGGCGTGATACCGCTCTGAGCATAGGCGTCTTCGAGAAGATCCTGCAAGGCGGCCACATCTATGCGGCCATCGGGCAAAAAGGGCGTGAAGGCAACGGGCGAGAGATAAAGCGTTTCGCGCGATTTAACCTGACGCTGCAAGGCTGGCGCCTCGCCGGGCCCGCGCATCAACAAGCGCGAAAAAGCAATCTGTGTGCCTGAAGAACCAATATCAAGCCCCATCGAGATGAAGGGCACAGACTCAAGTGCACGCGAGCCATGATCGAGCACGTCATGATCAGAGTCATCATGCGCATGATCATGCTCATCGCCCTCTTCATGCAGATGATAAGCATTGAGCCCAAACAAATGATCAGACAGGGAATGCGGTTTTTTTGATGTCATGGTCACACCCTCCCCGCCTGATCTGGAGCCCCAATAAAAAAGCCCTCCGCGTCAACGCAGAGGGCTTTGCGAGCACATCATGCTCATTTCTTGAGTGGCACTTCACCGCGCAAATATTTGCGCACCAGTTCATCATCGAGCGTCACATAAGGGTCGAACTCAGGCGCATCTTCATATTGGGTCAGATTGTTCAGGCCAATCTGACGGAAGATACGATTGGTCGAAGAGATCAACCGCGCCGGCTTGGAGGGATCAGCATTGAAATGCTGATGGATCGTCGCCGGGGGAATATAGATCACATCGCCCGCTTCCCATTCGAACTTCTTGGTCTCCGCCTGCGGCTTCCATTCAAACTGATCCGTGATTTCGACATCACAATCTTGATGAATGTCATAGCCACGTCCCTCTAGGACATAGACGCATTCTTCCGCCAGATGGCTATGCTTGCCCGAGCGGCTGCCCGGAGGAATGATCTGCATATAGGCATCGACTGTTTCGACGCGCGTATTCATCGCCTCATTCATCAAATGCTTGAGCAGGCCCTGACGCGACATCTCCCAAGGCATTTCGTGCGGACGCACAACCTTTTTGCGCCGGCCATTGCGGGAGGGCGCATCCTGCGCATCATCGAGCAAGCGCTGATAGAGCCGCTCATTGGTTTTGCCGTCCAGCCAGCTTCCAACTTCACCCCAAGCCATATCAATATCCTTCCTTCGGATGGTTGAAATTCTCGTCCTGTTCGCGCGCGGTAAAGCCCTCGGCACCCGGCGGCAATTCGAGCGGACGCTCTTCCACCGTTTTCTGGAACAGCATGTTCAAGAAAAGATACATGGGCTTGGTTTTGATCACGAGCGCGCGAGCGGGCTTTTTGGGATCGGCATTAAAATGCTGGTGCACGCAATTGTTGTGCACAATGGCAATGTCACCGGCCTTCCAATCATAGCGCACGCCATCATGGATTTCATAACCCGTGCCATCGAGAATATAAAAGGCGGCTTCATTCACATGGCCATGCTTTTGGGATTTTGCGCCCGGCGCATATTCTTCCAGATGCATATGGAAGGTTTGCGTGATCCCATCCTTGGGCTCGACGAAATGACGGCTGAAACAGGCCGGACCATCGACAAAGGGAATCTCGCTGGCCTTGCGCACGCGCGGCACGGAGCGCAGACGCGTCAGCTCTTCCTTCACATTATATTCGCCAGCAATAGCGCGCACGAATACGCGGTTCTTATTGTTGTGATACATAGTCTGGCGCTTCTCATCGAGCACGGCAGAATTATGGCCCAACTCGGCGGCACCGGCCGCTCCCTTCTGGACACGCGATTGATCACTCATCGAAGGCTCCTCACATGTCTGGCTCTCAAACCAGATCTTTCGAAATTCCTGAGCCGACCCACATCTCATCTTGCGGTCGCCTCTATGGGACATAGCGGCTGGCTGCTTGGAAAGCAACGCGGGCCAGGGAGTGAGGAGGACTGATAAATTCTCCTTTGCCAAGGCCCAGAAGCC
>CAIVAX010000283.1 GCA_903903935.1 uncultured Hyphomicrobiales bacterium
AGATCAACATTGATGGCTGTTGCCTCACCATCGCTGCGCACCAGAATACATTCGAGCGGCTCATGGGGATTGGCATTGATCTCCTGATGCGGCACATAGGGCGGCACGAAGATGAAATCTCCCGCCTTCGCCTCGGCGATAAATTCGAGCTGATCGCCCCAGCGCATGCGCGCCTGCCCCCGCACGATATAAATGATGCTCTCTAAGGGGCCGTGATGATGGGCGCCGGTTTTGGCATTGGGATGGATGGTGACGGTGCCCGCCCAAAGTTTTTGCGCTCCCGCCCGGGCAAAATCGACCGCCGCGGCCCGGTTCATGCCCGGCGTTTGCGGTGTATTGGTATCGAGCTGGTCGCCGGGGATGACTTTGACCCCGTTCTGTTTCCAATCCTGAGGGGCTGTGGGGGTATGGGACTGCGACATAGCGACCTCATGCGGGGGAAATGAGCCTCAATCTAACCCAGATTTGAGTCTATTGCATGGGGATAGACAGGCCCCAAGCGTTTCAACGTCCACCGGCTTCCGATAGACTGATTTCACCCTGCTGAACTAGGACTGGACCCATTCTGACCTCGCAACTTTGCCCTCAAAGGCCCATCCCTCAAAAGCATATGGGCCGATTGCTGATGCTTTTCCCCCTGCTGGCCCTTGCGGCTTGTGGGCTCGAGGATGCACAGCTGGACATGAATGTGCCGCAGATTCCCGCCCGCTTCACGCAAGATCAAACTGGAGCAGCGATTCAGCAGACAGCCGACACGTCAGCTGAAGACCGTGGCAAAATCTCTCAAGATTGGCCCAAATTATTTGGTTCGCCCGAACTCAGTCGCCTGTCGCAACAAGCGGTGAGGGGTAATTTTGATATTGCTGCAGCCGCAGCGCGCCTCATACAAGCGCAGGCTCAATCGATGATCTCTTCATCGGCGCTTGTGCCCAGCCTCTCAGGCACGGGCTCGGCCTCGCGCAGCTATACGCCCGGTACATTGCGCTCGCGCACCGCGCCCTTTGAAGCTTCTTTTGGCAATAATTTTAATCTGGGCCTGAGTGCCAGCTATGTGCTCGATTTCTGGGGCCGCAATCGTGCCCTTGCCGATTCTGCCGATTGGAATGCAATTGCCACCCGCTATGATCGCGAAACTTTGATTGTCAGCACACAGGCCACGCTGGCCAATACATATTTTCAGGTTCTTGTGGCGCAAGATCGTTTGCGTCTGGCGCGTCAGAATGTCCAGATTGCCGAGAATGTTTTATCTGCGATCAAAGCCCGCATGGATGTAGGCACAGCCACTGCGCTTGATCTGGCGCAGCAGGAGAGCATTGTTGCCAGCCAAAGGGCGTCGATCCCGGCCTTGGAACAAAGCCAGCAGCAGGCCAGCGTTCTGGTTGCCAGTCTGGTTGGTCGCACGCCTGAGAGTGTGGTGGTTACGGGGGGTAGTCTTGAGCGTTTGAGATTGCCCAAAGTGCAGCCCGGCCTGCCAAGCCAATTATTGCTGCGGCGCCCCGATCTTGCTGCGGCCGAAGCGCGCCTGCAAGCCGCCCAAGGGAACATCAAAGCGGCCCGTGCGGCTCTGTTACCTTCCATCAGCCTGTCCACACAGAGCGGATTTGGATCCAGCACTTTGGCCAATCTCTTGCGGCCCGAGGCCTTGGCGGCCTCTCTTGCCGCCGGGCTTGTGCAACCTATATTCAATGGGGACCAGACCGAGGGCCAGCTGCGCCAAGCTCAAGGGCGGCAGATCGAATTGCTGGCCGATTATCGCAAAGTGATTGTGACAGCTCTGGCGGATGTTGAAACCGCGCTCATCGCTGTGCGTCTCACCAGCGAGCATGAAGATTTACAGGCGCGAGTGGTGGCCTCGGCGCGCCGCGCCTATGAGATTACAGAACAGCGCCTGCAGGAAGGAACGATTGACGTGGTGACCTTGCTCAATACGCAATTGACGCTGTTTCAGGCGCAGGACAATCTCACTCTGATCCGCTATCAGCGTCTGCAGGCCTTGGTCTCCTTGTTTCAGGCTTTGGGAGGCGGATTTACCCGCGATATGCGCGACGAGGTTCTATGAAAAGGCTCATACTCGTCCTGATCATTCTGGCTGCGGCAGGCGCTTGGTATGCAGATCGCCAAGGCTGGATCAAATTGCCTTATGTCGGGCAGGGGGCAACCCCAAGTCCCGGCACTGGGCCCGCCAATGGACCTCGAGGCCCGCGGGCCGAGCCACCTGTTCCCGTTTTAGCGGTTGCGGTGCGCGCCGAAGATGTGCCTGTCTCCATTGATGCTGTGGGAACAGTGCAGCCGCTGAACACTGTAATTGTTCGCTCGCAGGTAGATGGGCGTCTGCTGGAATTGGGTTTTGCTGATGGCCAGATGGTGAAAAAAGGCGATCTTCTCGCCCGCATTGAGGCGCGCACCTATCAGGCTCAATATGATCAAGCTCTTGCCAAGAAAGCGCAGGACGAAGCGCAACTTGCCAATGCCAAAATAGACCTTGAGCGCTATTCGCGATTGGCGGAAACAAATTTTGGATCGCGCCAGCAGGCCGATACGCAAAAGGCGATTGTCGCGCAATTGCAGGCTTTGACGCAGATTGATCAGGCCGCTATCGACAATGCCCGCACTATTTTGGATTATGCAACCATTCTCGCCCCCATTGATGGGCGCACCGGACTGCGCGCTATCGATGTGGGCAATATCGTCCGCGCTTCAGATACCGCCGGCCTTGTTACCATCACCCAAATGCAACCCATTGGGGCTCTGTTCAATCTGCCGCAGCAACAATTGCGCGCTTTGAATGTGGCAATGGCGCGCGGGTCTGTGCGGGCGCAAGCGCTGGAGGCGGACAATCTCAGCGTGATTGAAGACGGGCGCATTGAGGTCTTCGACAATCAAGTGGACGCCACTACAGGCACGATCAAGGTCAAAGCCTCCTTTAAGAATGAAGCCGCTGCCCTTTGGCCGGGTCAGTTTGTCAATATTCGCCTTTATGTCGATGTGCTCAAAGGCGTCAAAGTTGTGCCAACCTCTGCAGTGCAGCGCGGGCCGACCGGCCCCTTTGTCTATGTCGTGCGCGAGGATGCCACAGTCAAAAAGACAGATGTAGTTGTCGGCCGTCAGGATGAAGCGCTGTCTGTCATTGAATCAGGTGTTGAGCTAGCTCAAATGGTTGTGACGACTGGCTTTGCTCGCATTAGCGATGGCGCCAAGGTCAATGCGGTGACGCCGGAGGAAGACAAGGCCAATCAACCTAAAGAAAACCCCGACGCCCAAACCCGCCGTCGCCAACGTCGCGGGGATCTGGGCCCATCCATTGGCCAAGCGCTGCCGGGATGAGCATTTCCTCGCCCTTCATTCTGCGGCCGGTTGCCACATCTTTGCTGGGCCTCGCCATCTTCCTGTGCGGTGTGTTGGGTTTCGTGCGTCTGCCGGTTTCATCTTTGCCGCAGGTGGATTTTCCAACCATTCAGGTCACAACGCAATTTCCCGGCGCCAATCCTGATACTGTAGCTTCTCTTGTGACAGCGCCGCTGGAGCGGCAATTTGGGCAAATTCCCTCTATGCAGATGATGTCCTCGGTCAGTTCCTTCGGGCTGAGCCAGGTGACGCTGCAATTTGATCTTGATCGCGATATTGATGCAGCCTCGCAAGATGTGCAATCAGCAATCAATGCGGCCAGTTCGACTCTGCCGCGCAATCTCCCCTATCCGCCGGTCTATTCCAAAGTTAATCCAGCTGATTCCCCCATTGTGACTTTGGCTTTAACCTCGACCACATCGCCGCAGCGTGTGCTCAGCGATTTGGCTGATACGTTGATCTCGCCGCGTCTGTCGGAAATTGGCGGCGTGGGGCGCGTGAGTGTGCAAGGTGGCATTCGCCCGGCTGTGCGCATTCAGGTCGATCTGGCGCGCCTCGCCGCCTATAAGATTGGCGTTGAAGAATTAAGGCTGGCGATTGTTGGCGCCAATGTGGCGGGCTCGAAAGGCGCGCTCGATGGTGCGCAGCAATCCTATATCATTGCCGCCAATGATCAGATCACAGCTGCAGCTGCTTATCGCGATATTGTGATTGCCAGCCGCAATGGCACGCCTGTTCTGTTGCGGGATGTCGCCGAGGTGATCGACGGGCTGGAGAATGTGCGCGTGGGCGGCTGGGCCAATGGCCAGCCCGCCGTGATCATCGATGTGCAAAAGCAACCGGGCGCCAATATTGTGCAGACCATGCAGCGCCTGCGTCAGGAAATCCCGCGCATTCAGCGCTCCATTCCAGCAGGTGTGACGTTTGATATTGTCAATGATCGCACAACAACCATTCGCGCTTCCATTAAAGATGTTGAATTCACGCTTGTGTTGAGTGCGGCCTTGGTTGTTCTGGTGGTGCTGTTGTTTTTGCGCACTGTGCCCGCAACCTTGATTGCGGCGGTTGCTCTGCCTCTCTCAATTCTTGCCACATTTGCGATGATGTGGGTGTTCAATTTCAGTCTCGATAATCTCTCGCTGATGGCGCTGACCATAGGCACGGGCTTTATTGTCGATGATGCGATTGTGATGATCGAAAATATCGTGCGCAATCTCGAGGGCGGCAAAAAACCTTTGCAGGCGGCTTTGGACGGCGCGCGCGAAATTGGCTTTACTGTTGTCTCGCTCACCTGTTCGCTGATTGCTGTGTTCATCCCCCTCTTATTTATGACGGGGCTGGTGGGCCGCATGTTCCGCGAATTTGCTTTGACTCTGACTCTCGCAGTCATCGTATCGGCCGTCATTTCGCTGACTTTGACACCCATGATGTGTGCGGGCCTGTTGCGCCGCTCTTCCTTCGACAGACCGGGCTTGTTGATGCGCCTGTTTGATGCGCCTCTGCTTTGGATGGGCCGGATTTACGCCTCGTCCCTGACAAGCGTGCTGCGCCATCAAACATTGATGATTTGGCTCACTGTGCTCACAGCGCTCCTCACGGTTTGGCTCTATATCATCATTCCCAAAGGCTTTCTGCCGCCGCAAGACACCGGACTTTTGACGGCTGTCTTGGAGGCCTCGCCCGATGTATCCTTCAACGATATGGTGCGCCTGCAAGATGAGGTGAGCGCCAAATTGCGCGAAGATGGGGATGTGACAGGTGTTGTCAGCGTTCTTGGTATTGGCTCGCTCAACACCACGCTCAATACGGCTAGGCTCACTATAACTTTGCGCCCGCATGAGGAGCGCGCCTCAGCGCAGATCATTGCGGAGCGTTTGCGTCAGCGCGTATCAGGCCTGCCGGGTACCAAGCTTTACATACAGGCCGCGCAAGATATTCAGATCAGCACGCGCTCAAGCCGCTCGCAATTTCAATATACGCTTGCCACTGCCTATGCGCAGGAGCTGGCCACATGGTCACAGGCGCTCACGCGCCAATTGGCCCGCTCGCCAATTTTACGCAATGTCGCACCCGAGACGCAAGAGGGCGGTTTGCAGCTGTTGATCGATATTGATCGGGAAAAGGCAGGGCGTCTGGGTGTCTCAATCCAGAATATTGCCGATACACTCAACAGCGCCTTTGGTCAGCGCCAGATCGCCACCATTTACGCGCAATCCAATCAATATCGCGTCATTCTTGAAGCTGCGCCACAATATCAAACCGATCCGGCGGCTTTGCAAAAGCTTTATGTAACGGGGGCCGCTGGTGTGCAAACGCCGCTGGAATCCTTTGCTCTCATCAAACGCATCACCGCGCCTTTGTCCATCGCGCATCAGGAGCAATTTCCTGCCGCCACAATCAGCTTTGATTTGGCGTCAGTTGAATCTCTAGGGGATGCTGTGGCGGAAGTTGAGCGCATCCGCCATGAGCTGGGCGTGCCTGACTCTTTGGCTGGCTCTTTCAATGCCGATGCGGCCGAGTTTCAGCGCTCACTCGAATCCGAGCCTTGGCTGATTTTGGCCGCCATTGTCACAATCTATCTCGTGCTGGGCATTCTCTATGAAAGCTTCATTCATCCCTTCACGATTTTAACAACATTGCCTTCGGCAGGTGTTGGCGCTTTGCTCTCGCTCTTGCTGCTCGGGCATGATCTGTCGATCATCGCGCTGATTGGCATTATTCTGCTCATGGGCATTGTGAAGAAAAACGCGATTATGATGATCGATTTTGCTCTTGCTGCTGAGCGTGAAGAGGGCTTGTCGCCGGAGGATGCGATCATCAAAGCCTGCAATTTACGGTTCCGGCCTATTATGATGACAACCCTAGCTGCTTTGCTGGGCGCGATCCCCTTGGCTTTGGCAACGGGACCGGGCAGTGAGTTTCGCGTGCCGCTGGGGGTGACGATTATTGGCGGCCTTCTGCTCAGCCAATTATTGACGCTCTATTCGACGCCCGTTGTCTATCTGGCTCTCGAGCGTGTGCGTATGCAGCTCTGGGGTCCACGCTCTGCGCAAGATCACGAGAGCGCTCTCACCACTGAGGTGGCGGAATGATCAATTTCTCCGCCCCCTTTCTGCGCCGGCCCGTTGGCGCTACTCTTTTAGGTCTGGCCTTATTATTGGTAGGCTTTCTTGCTTATCCCAATCTGCCAGTCTCAAGCCTGCCGAGCGTGGAATTTCCCACCATTCGCGTTGTGCCAACTACCTTGTATCCTTGTTCTCCGAGTTTTTGACCCAAAGGTGTGCCAAGCCATCCAAAACCTACAATTG
>CAIVAX010000284.1 GCA_903903935.1 uncultured Hyphomicrobiales bacterium
GAGGCGATGAACAGGATCATGCCATAGCGATGGCTGATCTGCACGACACGTGTGTGATCACCCGTCTCGGCTTCATGCACGACATCAGCCCACCAGGACAGCATCACATACAGAATGCCGATGAAGCCGGCGATGAAAAGGAATCCGCCCATTTTCATCCCAAACAGGGCCATGCTCTTCATCCACATGATCGCGCCAACGGCGGTGATGAATGCTGCTATCGAGCCAACCAAAGGCCATGGGCTCGGGTTGACGAGGTGGTAATCGTGATTGGGTTTGGCGTGACCGTCAGCCATGGTCTAATTCCCCTATGTCGTCTTCTTTAGTGCACAATGCCGATTTTTCTTATCGCCATCATGTTTGGCCCGAGTGACCGTTTGCAATGTTTGCCGCTGCCGGTCAAGGCAGGGCGATGATCAGAGTTGTGTCTTGCCTTTTTCCTCGCTGGCAGCAACAGGCTTGACCGAAGCAGGCTTGGCCTTTTTCGCTGCGTAGAAAGTATAGGACAAAGTCACACTCTCCACACCCGCCATCGTTGCTTCCCGCTCCAAGGCTGGATCGAGAAAAAAGACAACGGGTAATTCAATCGTTTCGCCGGGCGAAACAGTAAGCTCGCTAAAGCAGAAGCAGGAGATTTTGTTAAACCAGCTGCCGGCTGCCTCAGGGGCTACATTATAGCTCGCCAAGCCAGTCAGCTTTTGCTTGGCATGATTGGTGACTTTGAAAAAGACCGTCTTGGTTTCCCCCGTGCGCACACGTAGGGATGTTTCTTCCGGCACAAAGGTCCAGGGCAGGTCAGAGGCGATATTGGTATCAAAGCGCACGGTCAACGTGCGCGATCCCAAAGTCTGAGGTGAATCTGTGGCGACTTGTGTCGTGCCACCATAGCCGGTTGCACGGCAGAATAATTGATAGAGGGGGACGGCAGCAAACGACAGCCCGAGCATTACACAGGCGACAGCCACAATAGACAAAGCCACTCTTGTGTTGCGGCGTTCTGTGCGTGTGGGGACCTGTTGTGCGCTCATGATCACAGCGGCCTGTTCAAAACGCTGGGGCCGAGCTTCACAATGGTCACAGCGTAAAAGAGCACGATCAGGGCAGCCAGAATAAGGCCGATCGCAATATTACGATTGCGCCGGCTCTTTTCTTGAGCTGGATTGAGTTTAATGCCGATTTGTGTGTCAGTCTCAGCCATCATCATCCCAACCTGTTCAGTATAAGGGCTCCGGCCGTCTCGATGACCAGAACGCCAAAGAGCAAGAAGAGATAGAGAATGGAATAAGCAAACAGGCCTTTTGCAGCTGAATCAGCTGGCTTGCCGGTGCGGCGCTGAAAGACACGCCAAGCCAGAGCAACAAAGCCCAATCCCGAGACAATCGACAAAACGCCATAGACGGGAGAGGCAAAGCCGAAAAGCCATGGCAGCACGCCAACAGGGGCCAGCAAGAGGCTGTAAATGAGAATTTCAAGGCGTGTGCGATCCAGACCCTTGGCATTGGGCATCATGGGCACGCCGGCCTCTTCGTAATCTTGTGATTTCAGGATCGCCAAAGCCCAGAAATGCGGCGGCGTCCATAAGAAGATGATCGTGAAGAGGATCACACTGTCCCACGTAATACTGCCACTGGCTGCGGCACAGCCCACAATGGGAGGGAAGGCGCCTGCGGCCCCTCCAATCACGATGTTTTGCGGGGTCCAGCGCTTCAACCACATGGTGTAAATCACCGCATAGAAGAAAATGGTGAAAGCGAGCAGAGAAGCCGCCAACCAATTGGCCACGAGGCCCAGAGTGAACACGGAGGCAAAGGACAAAATGAGGCCGAAGGCCAAAGCCTGATCGCCGGTGATACGACCCGACGGCACGGGCCGTGTTCTGGTGCGGGTCATAATCGCGTCAATGTCGGCATCATACCACATATTGAGCGCGCCAGAGGCCCCCGCGCCCACAGCAATGGCCAGCAGCGAGACAAATCCAATCAAGCCATGCACATGGCCGGGTGCGGTCATAATGCCAGCCAGAGCCGTCAGCACCACAAGATACATCACACGCGGTTTGAGCAGCGCGAAATAATCCTTTGGCTCGGCAATCGAAATCTCGAGCGAGTCCTGTTTGAAGCTTTGATCCTTGACGTAAGTCATTTTGATCCTGAGCCGTGTGGTGGTTGAGTGAACCTTGGAAAGGAGCCCTCTTTGGAGCAGCTAAGATCAATGAACTCAGCTGCTCGAAGGAAGGCTCCGGCGGCTTGCGCCGCCGGAGGCTAGATTAGTGATCCGAGCCGGTGATGCGCGGCAGGGTCTCATAGCAATGGAAGGGAGGCGGTGAAGACAGCGTCCATTCCAGTGTGGTCGCGCCAACGCCCCAAGGATTATCGCCAGCAATGCGCTTCTTCGCGAAGGCATCAAAAACGACATAGAAGAACAAGATCACGCTCACCACGGTGATTTCAGAACCGATCGAGGAGATATTGTTCCATGTCGCATAAGCATCGGGATAATCGATGTAACGACGCGGCATGCCAGCCAGACCCAGGAAATGTTGCGGGAAGAATGTGAGATTCACACCCAAGAACATCAGCC
>CAIVAX010000285.1 GCA_903903935.1 uncultured Hyphomicrobiales bacterium
GTATCATAGCCTTGGCTGGCATAATAAGAGGGAATGCGATTGTACTTTTTCTGGAAGGCCGCCACAAAAGTCTTATTGGCTGGATTGTCGAAATCGCTGTTCCAATGGCTTGAAATATTGACGCCCAAAGCCGCATCGCCAATCGCTTTCAAGATCACGCTATCGAGCGAAGGCGCCGCCACAACCATGGGCACTTCAGTCAACAGACCTGCCTGTGCATATTGACGCGCGAATGTAATGCCCAACCCACCGGGATGAAATTGGAACACGACATCCGGCTTAGCCGCACGGATCTGCGCCATTTCAGCGGCAAAATCGGTTTGATCCAGACGTGTGTAGATTTCCTTGACCACTTCGCCTTTGAAGTAGCGCTTAAAGCCAGCAATGGCATCCGTGCCAGCTTGATAATTGGGGGCAAGAACGACAGCCTTTTTATAACCTAGATTGGTTGCATTCTGTCCGGCGCTCTCATGCAAAGTATCATTCTGCCAAGAGGTGACGAAATAATTCTTATGGCATTCCTTGCCAGCAAAATTCGACGGTCCCGCATTCGGGCTGACATAGACGCCGCCATTGTCGAGCACATCCGGCACCACTGCTGCAGCAACATTCGAGAAGATAATGCCGGTGAGCAGCTTGATCTTTTCTGTCTTCATAAAACGCTCAACCAGCTCTTTAGCCTGACCGGGCTTGAGCGCATCATCTTCAACAATCACCTGCACGGGCGCGCCGCCCAATTTGCCGCCTTCCAGCTCAACAGCCAGATTAAAGCCGTCACGCACATCTTCACCCAAATAGCCGCCGGGGCCGGATAAAGTGGTGATCATGCCGATTTTGGTTGCTTGCTGGGCTTGCACTGGTGCTGCCGCCAGCAGAGCCAGAGCCAAAGCTGAAATACTTGCCTTCGAAATCATACCACCCTCCGATTATCTCCGACCGCTGGTCTGCGCAGCGCCAAAGCTGACCTAAGCTTTCAGACAATTGGTAATTCAGCAAGTGCTCCCCTGCAATCGCCTCATCAGGGCCACATCGCAGCCTCACAGAGGTTTGATACAAAGCCTATATAAATCAAATATTTAGACAAAAACTCAACGAACATCTGCGAAAATCCTGCACTTATGCCCAAAATCCCGCGCCAGAAAGACCCCGAGCGAACCGACAAAAGACTTCATTAACCATGACTTGGCACAATGAAAGGGAGAGGGTCACGATGCGCGGCCTCAAGGGTGTGAGTGGCGTTACGGGTCATGAGACAAGTATCAAGTATAAGGCACGCGCCTAGAATCCGGCGCAGTTCAATCTTGAACCTTTGTGTGCTGTTGGGCTTTTCCGCCTCTTATGTGACGCTGATGTTGTCGCAGGAAAAAGAGGCCGGCTCCAGACCGCGCCCCAACTCCTTCGCCGCAATCACCATTGATCTGCCGTTTCAGACCAAAGTGAGCAATCGCGCCGAGCCCACGCAGACACAGGTTCTCGCCCTGAACGCACCTCCGGACGAAGCAGACACACGCAGCGCAGAGATTGAGCCTCCCTTGGTCATGGCCAGCGGCGCAACCCCGCCAACCAGCCCAGTCAGCTCAGCCCTGAATGCTCTTGGCCTTTGGGCATTCGATCCCAATCCGGCCCTGCCCGTTGAGCCCCGCGCCAGCGCGCCGCAGATCAGCGCCGAGACGAGCAAAGAGCCAGCAATCACCGCCGCGACAAAGGCACCTGCATCCAGCATAGCCGCGGCTCCAAACAAGAATGAAGTTGCCAAAACTGAAGCGTTAAAGAGCGAAGCACCCAAACCAGCGCCCAATGTCTCTTTGCGCCGCATGGCCAATGTGAGTCCGAAAGCCAAGAGCGCCAGCGAAGGAAAAAATGAAGACTCCCGCTCCATTTTTGAAAAATGGTTTGCCAGAGATCCTGAGGACTCAGTACAGGCGCTCGCCTATGCCCAGCCCAATGAAGGCGAGATCCGCTCCAATTCAGTTTTGCGGCGTGAGAATATGTCTCCCTCGCAAGATCGCTTCACCGCCATCTACGACATTGAAGCGCGCACAGTTTACCTGCCCAATGGCGAAGCCTTGGAAGCCCATTCCGGTCTTGGCAATCTGGCCGACGATCCCCGTTATGTGCATGTCAAAAATCGCGGCTCCACACCGCCCAATCTTTATAAGCTGACAGAACGCGAGAGCGTGTTTCATGGCATCCGCGCTTTGCGTTTGACGCCGCAGGGCGATGCCAAAATGTATGGGCGTGATGGCATATTAGCCCATAGCTATATGCTGGGCGGCAATGGCCAATCGAATGGCTGTGTCTCGTTCAGGGATTACAATAAATTCTTGCAAGCGTTTCTGCGCGGCGAGATCAATCAGATCCGCGTCGTAGAACGACGCGGCTAGATCAGCCCATCATGAAAAGGACTGGGCTCAGCAATAAGCTGAGGCGGGCAATCATCCAGCCCAAAAGTGCACCCACCAGAACGTCAGAGGGATAATGCAATCCCAGCACAACGCGTGAGGCCGCAATCAGGCAGGTAAAGGGCAGCAGCACAAGCGCCAAAGCCGGGCAATAATGGATGGCCATGGTCGAAAACAAAACCGCATGCAAAGTATGGCCCGATGGAAAGCTATATTCATCGAGCGGGGGCATGGCACATTCAATCCCGATCAAACCAATAAAGGGCCGCTCACGCACCATTTTCGTCTTCAGCACTTTATAGACGGACAGGCCAATCGCACCGCCCACCAGCATTGTTAGCGCCGCTTGAACGCCCAAGAGCGGATGCGAGACATCAATCAACACAGGCATAGCGAGCATCAGCCCATACCAGACCACGCCATCGCTCAGACGACTAATGCCGCGGAAAAAACTCTTGATCATGTGACGACGACAAAAGGCATTGGCCAAACGACACGCCTTATATTCCGCTTCATCAGCCCAGTTGAAAAATTGCTCTATGGTCATGTTACACGTCACTTTGTCAGGCTGAGAAATCTTGCAATTACGTCTTTTTAAAATCAGAGGCTTTCATAAAGACCCACAAGCTTTTTGGCTAAATCTTGCGAGCTCCAGCGCAAGGCATCCTGCACTGCATGACTTGATAACCCATCTCTGTGACATTTATTTTGCAGAACCATGGCAACCGCCTGGGCAAATTCAAGCTCTTGTTCAGGAACAATAATTCCGCCCTGTACCCCGGCCATCACATCGGCTGTGCCCATCACGGCTGTGGACACAACGGGCGTGCCCTGTGCCAAAGCTTCCAAAATCACCAGCCCTTGAGTCTCAGTACGGGAGGCAAAAACAAACACATCGGCCGAGCGATAACAGTCGAGCAAGCCATGGGCGCGATCGAGATAGCCGACAAACCGAACGTGATCTTGCAAACCCATCGTTTTAACAAGCCGCTCAATATGGCTTTGCGCCGGGCCCTCTCCTGCTACGACCAATAAAGCATTGGGCACGATTTGCTTGAGCTGCTGCATCATGCGAATGAGAAAATCGATATTCTTCTCATGCGCCACCCGCCCCACATAAAGGGCAACGGGCCGATCGGGCTCAATGTTCATACGCGCACGAAATCGATCGCGATCACCCTGTTCAAAGGCCGCAGCGGACATCCCCGTTGGCAAAATGCTGATGGGTTTTGTGACACCATAATCGCGCAAGGTCTGCGCCATTTGCGGTGACGGCGAAATCACATGATCGACATCCTGACATTGCGACAGGCTTAAACGGCGCGCCAGCCCCTTAGTAAAGCTTGAAGGCAGCAGCGGCACATAATGATGCAGATAATGCTCGAAGTAGGTATGATAGGTTTCGATCGTGGGAATGTTCAATTGCCGTGCCAGCTTCACACCCATATAATGGGCAGTGAAGGGTGTCTGAATATGAATGGCATCAAACCGCCGCGAGTCGATCGATCGCGCCCAGGCTTTCAAGCGCGTCCAGCGCAACAACCGATCTTCTGGATCAAAGGGAACTTGCCAAGAGTCAATGCGGACGATGTCCTGATCATCAGCTACTTCAGGCGGAATCTTATAAGCTGGCGCAACAAGAGTGCACTCATGCCCAAGTTGGCGCAGATCATCCCGATAGGTCTTAATCGATGTGGAGACCCCGTTCACGCGGGAAAAATAAACATCGGAAATCATCAAAATCTTCATGGAATCTCGGTATGAGATTCACATGACGGTTTCATGTCATCCCGCTCTCCTCCCATGTTGCAATAATAAGTCTGTCATCACACTGTCATACTCCTCATTCTCAACACGTGAGGGGAGTGGAGCTGTGCGCCTGATTCGATTTATAATGTTTAGAGCTGCCCTGTTAGCCCTGTGTCTCACGCCGTCTATGTCTGGCTTGGCCCTTGAGGCCTCTGATGAGCCGACCATTGCAACATCTTATGACAGCAAAGCAGATACGACGCAGATCCGCGCCTCAATTGTTATTAAGGCAAGCCCAAAGTCGGTCTGGTTCACTTTGAGCGATTGCGACAATGCCCCCAAGGTCATTCCTGATCTGGAAAGCTGCAAAGTGATTGAGAGAGATCCCGCCAGCCGTTGGGATATCCGCGAACATGTGATCTCCCCCCGCTTATTGCCTCGGTTCAAAACCATTGTGCGCAATGAGTTCACGCCATGTCAGAGATTGAAATTCAAATTGCTCGAGGGTGATCTGCGCTTATCAGACGGAAGCTGGACACTCAAAGCCCAAGGAGACACAACGCTTTTGTCTTATGAGGCTGTGATTGCCACCAAGATCAGCGTGCCGCAATTTATCATCACCCAATCCATTGAGTCTGATTTTCCTAAAATGCTCAAAGCCATCCAAAAGACGAGCCTACAGCAAACAAAAGCGCCTGCGTGCTAAAGTAAACCGCCCGGCTTTTATAAATTCCCGCCCAAGCCTATAATGCGCCTCAATTGACCCCTCCGCTGGAGGGCCTGTAAATGGACCCAACTGCCAAAATCGATCTGAGGATACGCGCCATGACCACTTCACTGGGAAGACTCGAGGATCTGCCGCAAGATTATCGCGCCGCTTTGGGTGAGGCTATGGTCGGCCCCCTCTGGCCGCAAATGCGCAATGCCCTGCCCCATCATGCGCCCGTGCCCGTCACCACCACGCGTCTGTGGACCTATGCCCAGATCCGTCCGCTCTTGCTGGAAGCAGGCAAATTAACGCCGGTTGAAAAGGCCGAACGGCGCGTGCTGTTTCTTGCCGATCCGGCCCGTGGCCCCAGCTCCATGCAGGTGACCTCGACCCTTTATCTGGGCATGCAACTCTTGCTGCCGGGCGAGAAAGCCCCCGCTCATAAGCATACGCCCAGCGCGGCGCGCATTATTGTCGAAGGCCAAGGCGCCTATACTATCGTGGATGGCGAGAAATTGCCCATGCAGGAAGGCGATATTATCCTCACGCCCGGTGGCTGCTGGCATGATCATGGCCATGAAGGTCAAGAGCCGGTGATTTGGCTTGATGCGCTCGATTTGCCCCTCTTCATCACTCTGGATGGATCTTATGCCGTCGAGGCGGAATTACAGGCGCCGCGCAATCGACCCGATTCCTCACAAGTGGAATATCGCGCTGCTGGCCTTGTCCCCCCGCGCCGGCGGGACCAGCCTGCGCCCAAATTCCCGCAAATGCGCTATCCTTGGGAGCGCACCGAAGGGGCTTTGCGTCATCTGGCACTGCACAATGGTCAGGAGGCTGTCGAGCTCGATTTCGTCAATCCGGAAACAGGCGAAAGCTGCCTGCCGGTGATGGGCTTTACGGCCATGATGCTACGCCCTGGCCAGACCCTGCGCCCACCGCTGCGCTCCTCAAGCGCGGCTTTTCATGTGGTGCGCGGCTCTGGAACGGCCTCGATCAATGGCCAAAGCCATCACTGGACCACAAAAGACACTTTCTCAGCGCCCACTTTTGCGCGGATCGAGCTTCACAATCCTGGCACAGAGCCAGCCTTTTTGATCCGCATTCACGACACGCCCTTGCAGGAAAAGCTCGGTTATTATGAGGAGCGCGCCTGAACCAAAGCGGCAGGCTTAAAAACTTATTCCTATCCTTGGCGCCCCTTTCCAACCTTGGCGGCCCTTCCCAAGCCCAAACTGGCCCCTATTTAGGCTCTCCAGATCGGCAAATATGCTTGATCAAGGCCATGGTCGTTCAGGGAGGAATCCTCAGGCACCGACCCTTTGCGGGCAGGCTAGAATCAGGCTGATTGACTCGATCAAGCGTTTATGAAACCGTCCGGCTCATAAAGGGGCTGTCAGGCTCATTGGGAGACTAAAGTGGCAAGACTTTCGAGTTCAGATTTGTCTAAAATCCCCGGCTATGTGCTTCGGCCAGAGGATCAGGAGGCGATCATTTCGTCCCAGTCCATACCGAGTGTTCTCAAGACCTGTTATCTGGTCATTGCGGCCAATGTGATTTGGCTGCTGATTCCCGCAGCCAGCTTGCTGACTGGCAATAACATTGTCTGGGTCTCGGAAGCCCTTGTGGTGGCGGGAACCAGCTTATTTCTGAGCAATAATTATCTGGGCAAACGTTGGTATTATGGCCATGACGTTGCGAAAGGCACAGTTTATGAATCCCATTTCGCTACCATCGACAATATTGGGTTCAGAACTTTTTTTGTGACCATGATTGGTGGGCTGATCTTTCTCATCACAGCCGTGTTTGCAGCCAATCTGTTCAAATCTTTCGGCCCCACTTTGGTGATGGTCCTTGATGCCATTCTATCGCTTGTGCTGATTGCTCAAGCCGCTTGGATCCTCAAAGAAGTTCGCTCAGGCATGGCTAAACTGTCCCAACAGCAGCCCAGCGCGTGAACTGATCCCATCAGAATTTAACAGCGGCGGCCTTGGGCCGCCGTTTTCATTTTGCAGTGCAAAAAAGCAATTAATTTTTACCAAATCAGTCAAGAATAATTGTCTAAAATAGCTCGCTTCAGCGTTTGTCACCCACCATCAAATAAGGCTGATTGCAAAGATTTTTTATAATTGAAATCAGCGTGCACGTCATCGCTGTTGCTATGGACAAAAGGTCGTGGCCAAGCTAGTTTGCATCGTGGATTGCAAGGAAACGCAAGCAACACAAAAGACTGATTACAACATCGGTCAAAACCATGAGGGCATCTATGAACATTCAATCGCTACTACGATCGACTGTGCTTGGTACGACGCTACTGGCGCTCGTAGCAGGAACCGCAATGGCGCAAACGCCAGCGGCGAGCCTGCTGAGCAAGCTCACCCCAGTCACCGACGACATGCTGAAGAACCCGCCGGACAGCGACTGGCTGATGTGGCGCCGCACCTACAATGGCTGGGGCTATAGCCCGCTTGATCAGATCAACAAAGACAACGTCAAGGATATGCAGCTGCTGTGGTCCTGGGGCCTGACCCCCGGCGGCACAACGCAGGAAACTCCACTCGTCCATGACGGCGTGATGTATGTTCAGAACTCAACTCATCTGATCCAAGCACTCGATGCGTCATCAGGTGAATTGCTCTGGCAATATCAATATCGTTTGCCCGATGGCGTGTCCCCCAATGGTGAACGCGCCAAGGCTCTGTATGGCGATAACCTGATTGTTGCGACACGTGACGCGCACATTCTCGCCATCAATGCCAAGACCGGTAAATTGGTCTGGGATCAGCAAGTCGCCGATTACAAAAAAGGTTGGGGCTATTCCTCTGGTCCGATCGTCGCCAATGGCGTGATCGTTCAAGGCATGACCAATTGCGGCAATGCCGAACCCGGCGGCTGCTTCATCACTGGTCATGATTCCAAGACCGGTAAGGAAATGTGGCGCATTAACACCATTGCCCGCGGCGATACGCCTGAAGGCAATAGCTGGAACGGCATTCCCGTCGAATCGCGCTATGGCGCCTCGGCTTGGATTTCCGGCTCCTATGACCCAGACCAAAATTTGGTGTTCGCTGGTGTTGGCCAACCCTATCCATGGCCAGCTGTGATCAATGGACTGCTGCCAAAGAGCCCAGATCCTAAAGTCACCAACAATGCCGCTTATACTGACTCGACCCTCGCCATTGACCCCAAGACGGGCAAGCTGGTCTGGCATCATCAGTATCTGTCAACCGATACGCTTGATCTTGATTATGTCTATGAGCGCTTGCTGATTGACCTTCCCGTCAATGGCCAGACCCGCAAGACTGTCGTGACCAGCGGTAAATTGGCCATCATCGAAGCCATTGACCGCGTCAACGGCGAATGGCTATGGGGCAAGGAAACAGTTCCACAGAACGTCGTGACGGCAATCGACCCGAAGACTGGTGCCAAGACCATCAATCCCGCGGTCATTCCGCAGATTGGTCAGACAACCTTCAACTGCCCGGCTGACCCCGGCGGTCGCGCTTGGCAGTCCACATCCTACAGCCCGAAGACACGTATGCTCTACATGCCGACGGCTGAATATTGCTCCAACACTGTGCTGAACCCGCTCGATCAGGGTCAGGTTTACACAGGTGGTGGTCTGGCCACATACAATCGTGTGCCTGTGCCCAATGGCGATGGCAAGATTGGCCAAGTTCGCGCTGTGAAGCTCGATGACCGGACAGATGCATGGATGTATCGTCAATATGCCCCGATCACGACCTCCACTCTGCCCACAGGCGGTGGATTAGTGTTCGTTGGTACATTGGATCGCAAGCTCCTCGCTTTTGATGACACATCAGGCAAGTTGCTGTGGTCGAGCCCGTCCTTCACCAACTCGATCGAGTCCTTCCCGATCACCTTCTCCTCACAAGGCAAACAATATGTGGCTGTTGTCACAAATTGGTCCTCTGGCCTTGGCCGCTTGAAGCTGCTGACGCCTGATATTGCTCTGCCTGCACATAACCCCCATGAGGTTTATGTGTTCGGTCTGCCTAAGAAGTCTTGATCCCTAAGCGTTCGCGCTTCTTTTAAAAATCATCGGGACGGATCGGATTTTCCGGTTCGTCCCGATGTTCCAATGAGGTCACAGAGTGCGCGTCATCAAAGCTGTTTTTCACGCCTCACTGCTCCTGCTGGCCGCATTGATTCCCCTTTTGGCTGGCGCACCTGCCTTTGCACAGCAAGAACCAGAATTTTACAATGATCAGCCCTATGCCCCCAATGAATGGATGATTGGGCGCCGCATGGACCAATCTGAATTTCGCTATTGTGTGGATACACGCGACTCAGCTTGGCAGGAAGATGGGGCGATCGCCGATGCCATTGCCCAAGCGCTCTTGCTACAACCCCAGCGCTATGTGATCCCGAGTGAAATGGTCGCCGAAGATCTGACCAAGATCTATGCCATCTTGTTAGAAAAGTGTGACATCATCATGGGATTCAAGCTGATCCCCAGTGGCTATCCAGGATGGCTGACAGCCACACGCGCGTATAAAGAAATCGGCTATTCCTTCATCACGCCACGATCAGACGTGAAAACTCTGGCGGACCTGCCGCCCTTGCGCGCTATTGCAGCAACTGGTGGAACAACGGCGCATATCAGGCTTGTGTCTTATAATCTCTCACTGCCGATCGAGAAACGCTGGCTCGTCTACCCCTTCGGAAATGATCAACTCGCTTTGAACGCCGTTCTAACCAAAACAGCCGATATGGCGCTGGTCTGGGAATCGAGCTTCTTGGCCTTGCAAAAGGAAGATCCGGCCTATCGCGATTTTCATATTATTGCCCCAGCACCCCTACCCAGCACATTGCTCGGCGTGGGCGGTGTGATCTTGAAGCAAAATACCTTCTTGCGCTCAGCGGTTGACCAAGCCATTACGGCTCTGTCAAATGATGGGACGATCAAAGCTATTCTGGCCACTAAGAAACCAGCCGCACCGAGCAAGCCCTGATGCGGATCCAGCTCAGTGACGAATGGACCATTCAGTCACCTATAAAAATCTGCAGTTTCGGAGGATGATTTGTGACTATTGCTGAACCCGCTATGCGCATTGCCAATGTCACGAAACGCTATGGCCGAACTCTGGCGCTCGATGGCGTGAGTTTTGATGTTCCGCGCAATAGCATGTTTGCTTTGCTTGGACCAAATGGGGCCGGCAAAACAACTCTGATGCATATTCTCAGCACAATCCTCGCCCCTGATTCTGGCACAGCGGAAATTGCCGGCTTTGATGTTGTGCGCGACCCCCTTGAAGCGCGCAGCCGTCTTGGCATTGTCTTTCAAGAACCAAGCTTAGATGACCGCCTAACAGTGCGTGAGAACCTCAACATTCACGGCCTTGTTTTTGGCGTACCCCAACCCTTACGGCGCCAACGTATTGCTGAAATGCTGGAACTCGTCGAGTTGACTGAGTGGGCCGACAAGCCCGCACGCACGCTCTCAGCAGGCATGAAGCGCCGCGTCGAAATCGCCCGCGCTCTGATTCATGATTCTGAAATCATGCTGCTGGATGAACCCACCGCCGGGCTTGATGCACAAAGCCGTCAACGTATGTGGGAATATGTGCGCCGCCTGCAAACCGAACGACAGCTCACCCTTTTTGTCACCACCCATTACATTGAAGAGGTCGAGAATTGCGACCGCGTTTGCATCATTGATCATGGCAAAGTGCTTGCCATTGACTCTCCCGATGCACTGCGCCACCAAATGGGCGAACAAATTCTGATTTTCACGCCACGCACCGAGGCCGATCGCAGCGCCATTCTGGCGCGCTATTCTGACCGCTTGGTGCGCGATAACAGCTCAGGCATTGTGCTGAAAGCCGATGACAGTTTCATCGAAACCTTCCTCGATCAATTTGGCAACCGTGTGCGCTCGCTCTCTACGCAAGTCCCTAGTCTTGAGACAGCCTTTCTGTCACTGACTGGACGTGAGTTGCGCGATAA
>CAIVAX010000286.1 GCA_903903935.1 uncultured Hyphomicrobiales bacterium
AAGCGGCCATCATAGGCTTTCAAGATTGTGTTCTTTGTCGAGAGATAGACGGGGTAATTGCGCAGCAGCCCGTAATTCAATGAGGCTCTGGCAAAATCACGAATGGACTCATCGAGATTATACATCGACATGGCCACGCCAGCGCCGGGGAATTTGAACACTTCCTTCTCGATGATTGCGCCATCATCGCCTTCAAATTTAATTGTCAGGCGGCCTTTGCCGGGCACTTTGAAATCAGTGGCGCGATATTGATCGCCATAAGCATGACGGCCAACAACAACGGGCAAGGTCCAGCCAGGAACAAGGCGGGGCACGTTTTTGCAGATGATGGGCTCGCGGAAAATTGTGCCGCCCAGAATATTGCGGATGGTGCCATTGGGCGACTTCCACATATCCTTGAGGTTGAATTCCTTCACGCGCGCTTCATCGGGAGTGATGGTGGCGCATTTTACAGCAACGCCATATTTTTTGGTCGCTTCTGCCGAATCGATTGTGATTTGATCATTGGTCTCATCGCGCTTTTGCACCGAGAGATCGAAATAGACCATGTCAATGTCGAGATAGGGGTAGATCAGTTTATCTTTGATGTACTGCCAAATAATTCTTGTCATTTCGTCGCCGTCCATTTCAACGACTGGATTAGCGACCTTGATCTTGCTCATGTGACAGACCTCAAAGTTGAGAAAGCTAAAAAGACTGAGTTTTGTGTGTTCAGTTTGGCGCCCTATAGCATTTGGGCTGCGGCGCGCAAAGCGCCAACGAAAACTATCCCCTCACCCGCCCGCAACGAAACGGGCCGGAGAGGGGAGGAGAGTTTTTTAAAGCTGAGTGAGGATATTTTCAGCGCCAGACATGGCAATGCCGGCATTTTCCTCAAGATTTATGGTGCGCACAACGCCATCTTCCACCAACATGGAATAGCGCTTGCTGCGAATGCCCATGCCCCGTTCTGTCAGATCCAAGACCATGCCAACACCCATGGTGAAAACGCCAGAGCCATCAGCGAGAAACTCAACGACATCTTGCGCATTGCTGGCCTTGGCCCAAGCGCCCATCACAAAGGCGTCATTGACCGATAAGCAGGCGATGGTATCAACGCCCTTGGCCTTGATGGCAGCAGCATTGTCGCGATAGCTGGGCAGATGATTGCGGTCGCAGGTCGGGGTGAAGGCGCCGGGCAGAGCAAACAGGACCACTTTTTTGCCTTTGAAGACCTCGTCGGTGGTCTTCGGCTTTGGTCCATCTGATGTCATGACGGTGAATGTGACATTCGGCAGATGGTCGCCCACTTTAATCATTGCCTGCTCCTGCTGTATGGCACGTTCTTGGGGTGAACTTCATGCCGGTTAACTTGGTGCATTACTAGCGCGCTTTTATATTCGAGCAAGTCATTTTGCGGGTCTGTAGGATTGGCCTAAAGTCGGGTTCAGCGCGGATTGGTGAGCTCTAAGCGTAGTTCATAAGACCGGTCCGGGCGGACCAATGTCAGCACCACATCATTGATCGGAAAGCTTCCTGCAGCGGGCTTTTCGGCCAAAGTCAGGGTAAAAGCCTCGTCACTCACCCGCGCTGTGTCGAAATACCAGCCCTCTGGCCCCTCGGCGAACAGATCTTCAACAGACTCGTCCTTATTTTTCATCTCCACCCGCCATTGCGGGCGGGGCGTGTTTGAGGGCAAGGGCGTATTTGAGGGCAAGGGCGCGATCCTCACAAGGTCTTGTGCGCTGACGGGCAGGGGTCTGTTTTGCCAAGCCAAGGTCAGCGGGCTGGTTTGTGTTTGGGCTTGAGTGCTGGGGTAGAGCTCCATTTGCAAATGGGCTTGGGCGGGAATGCAAATGTTTTCACACACGGCATAAGAAAGTTGCAGATCAATCGCGACAGGCTGCGCGGCCAGCTGCGGCATGATCTTGACGGGAAAGATCACGCGGCCCTGATAGCCCCATGCCTCGATCCCAGCCTCCAGAATGCGCCGGGGGGCCGGGTAATAAACCTGACTGTCTGCCAGATTTTTGCTCTGGGTGAATTGAAAGTGGGGGGCAATGCCTGCTTCGCCGGGCGTGCGCCAATAGGTCAGCGCCTGGCCTTCCAGCTCAATTTCTATTCCCAAAAGATAGGCTCCGGCGGTGAGACCGCCTTCACTGATCAGTCGAACCCGCGACTTCTCACTCTTTACCCAAGCTGATGTTTGTGAGCTGGCAGCCTGTGTTGGGGCATTCAAAGCAGCCAAGAAGAGCAGAGCAATCCCGATAAGCCCCTTGGCGGAGCCGGGGCGGGGAGAAGCACTTTTCACTTTGACGGGGGTCAAATCTTGTTCTTGCCGCATTCCCCATTATTATCAGGACATGGCCATTTTGAAATCCAAATCCGCACTTGCCTCTACCACCAATCTTTCGGGTCAGATCCTGATCGCCATGCCCAGCATGTCCGATCCCAGATTTGCGCGCTCGATCATTCTGCTGTGCGCCCATTCCTCGGAAGGGGCGATGGGTATTATGATCAATCGCAGATCGCGCCGCCTGACCTTTGCAGATTTGCTGGTGCAATTGGATATTCGCAAGGCTGAGGATAGTGACATGAGCTCGTCTGCCATAGTTGGGCTCGATGTGTTGCGCGGTGGGCCGGTGGATCGGGGCCGCGGCTTTGTCTTGCATACGCCCGATTATGGCACGAAGGAATCGACGGTTGAGATTGATCAGGATTTATCTCTCACCGCGACCACGGATATTTTGCGCGCCATTGCGGCCGATGAGGGGCCGCGCCGGGCTGTGCTGGCTTTGGGCTATGCGGGTTGGTCTGGCGGGCAATTAGAGGCCGAAATCCAGCGCAATGATTGGCTCAATTGCGAAAGAGACGAGCTTTTGGTCTTTGGCCGCGATCATGAGGCCAAATATACCCATGCCATGAGCAAGCTGGGCATAGATCCGCGCTTGCTCTCGACTGTGGCAGGCCATGCTTGAGGGCGCTCATGCCTGAGGTGCTGTAACGTTCAGCTGTCAGGCTGGCTTGTTGATTTGTGCTTTGGCAAAATCCACCACTTGGGCAGCCATAATGCCAATCTGCGTGGTGATCGCAGGCTCGCTGCATTCGCCGTTTTGAAATTTCACAACAGCTGAATTGATCGCAACGCCCAAAGGCGTTGGCCAGCCGCGCAAAGCATGGGCGATCATGCGCAATTGCGCTAGAACTGAGGATGGGCCCTGAAAGCCATAGCCGCAGCCAATCAAACCAATGGCTCGGCCATCAAAATAGACGCGCGGATCGGTGCGCATTTCCTCGGTGTAATCGATAGCATTCTTCACCAAGCCCGACACGCCGCCATGATAGCAGGGTGAGGAAAGGATAATGCCATCAGCTTGGCGCAGCGCCTCGATCATGGTTTTGGCTTGATCCGTCATGCCGGCGGGATCGGGGTCATACATGGGCAGCAGCAGGTCGCGCCCGCCAAACAAACGGGTCTCTGCGCCGCGCTCTTGCGCATATTTCAGGGCCAGAATGAGAGCCTGTTCAGAGCTTGAGCCCGGGCGTGTCGTGCCCCCAATACCTATCACCAATGGTTTGCGCATCACTTCATCCTCAGCCGCGATCCTTGCGCTCTTGTGGCAAGCTGAGGCGTCCGCGTCAATCAGAGGTCAGAGTCACAGGTGCAAGGCCCTTCTTTCATGTTGCGCACAAAAACATTGAATTTAAACACTTTTCAAGAAAAAAAGGCTGTTCAGATCCGATTTTTTATGCGCAGTTTTGCTGCGCAGCAAAAAGGTCAGGCGGCTTGCGTAATAGTGAGCAGGGCCGAGCGATAAGACAATGCCTCGGCCAAATGCGAGCGGCTAATGGTCTGGCTAGCGGCAAGGTCGGCTAGGGTGCGCGAGAGTTTCAAAATGCGATGAAAGCCCCGGGCGGAGAGGCGCAGGCGTTCTGCCGCCTCGCGCAGCAAATGTGTCGAGGCCTCATCAAGGGTGGCAACCGTTTCAATCACAGCGGCCGGGGCTGCAGCATTGGTGGTGATGTGGGGATAGCCCAGCGCGGCATAACGGCGGCTTTGAATCTGGCGGGCAAAGGCGACACGTTTGGCAACGTCTGCCGAGCCCTCAGAGGGCGGCGGCAGGATCAGATCGCTGGCTGAGACGGCAGGCACATCAATCATCAAATCGAAGCGATCCAAAAGCGGGCCGGATAAGCGCGCCTGATAAGAGGCAATGCAGCGTTCATTGGGTTGTCGTTTGCAGGCATAGCCGGGGTCGGTTGCATGTCCGCAGCGGCAGGGATTCATCGCGGCGATGAGTTGAAAGCGGGCGGGATAGGTGGCCCGATGATTGGCGCGCACAATGGCGATTTCGCCTGTTTCGAGCAGCTGGCGCAGGCTATCGAGCACTTGGGGCTGAAATTCCGGCAATTCATCGAGAAATAGCACGCCCTGATGAGCCAGCGAGATTTCGCCCGGCCG
>CAIVAX010000287.1 GCA_903903935.1 uncultured Hyphomicrobiales bacterium
ACTGAATCCATAAGCGCTTGCGATTGATAGAGCGTCACGACGATAGGCTCAGGAATGCGTCCTAAAACCTTTTTGGTGCTGGTGGTGAGCGTATAGAGCCGATCACTAGTCAGATCGATACGGGCATCGCGGAACAAAGTTGCAAAGACAATATTGACCGCAACGAACAGAATGATCGCCAACAGGATTGAATATCCGGCCAGACGCTCGGGCTTTTGATGTTTGAGAAAGTCGCTCATCGCCATGGCTCAGGCTCCCTTCTTCATATCAATGATCTGCACATTGATGAACAGACACAGCAGAATAAAGCTGATGAAGAACATGCTGTCGCGCATATCCAGAACACCATTGGTGATGGTTGAAAAATGCGTGAGGAAAGAGGCGGAGGAGAGAAAGTCGATCACCGCAGCAGGCGCAATCGGGCGCAAGGAGGAGATGACGAGATCCACACCGCCCGCCATCAGAAGGCCGCAGGCAGCAATCGAGACGACAAAGGCGATCACTTGATTGCGCGTCAGCGCGGACAGGCATGAGGCAAGAGCCAGCAAAGCCCCAGCCATCAAAAAGCTGGCAACATAACTCGCCAAGATCACGCCATTATCCGGCGAGCCTAGATAATTGACCGCCATCCACATGGGCACAGTGGCGACCAGCGCCAGAGCCGTAAAGGCCCAGCCAGCGAGAAATTTTCCCACCACCGCTTCCCAAATGGCGACAGGCATCGTCATCAAAATTTCAATTGTTCCTGTCCGGCGCTCTTCTGCCCATAGGCGCATGCCAATGGCCGGGATCAACACTAGAAACAACCAAGGATGAAAGGTAAAGAAGGTCGAGAGATCAGCCTGTCGGCGCGTAAAAAACCCGCCCACAAAAAAAGTCATCGCCCCAGCAGAGACGGCAAATGTGATCAAAAACACATAAGCCAAAGGGGTTGCGAAATAGCCGCTCAATTCACGGCGTGCGATCGTCAGAAGCGTGTGCATGAGACTGGCCCTGCTATGCGGCTTGAGAAGGCAAGGTCAATTGCCGGAAGACCAGATCAAGCCGACCAGCCTCCGTATGCAATTCATGAAAATCTAAGGCTTGTGCGCGCAGGCGCGCCGCAACAATGTCGGCGACAAAAGCATGATCGCGCGGATAGGCCCGCAAAGTGGCCATAGCGCCAGAGTGCTCAACACTCACGCGCAAGATTTCCGGCATGGCCCGAATGAACTCAGCTGCTTTGTCACCTAGGCTGGAGGCCAGAGCAATAGCCACCGCATTGTGATTATCCGCCCGCGCCTGCAATTCAGCTGGTGTGCCTTCGCCCACCAACACACCATGATCAATGATGATCGCACGGTCGCAGATCGCATCCACTTCTTCAAGCAAATGGGTGGAGATGATGATCGCTTTATCTTTGCTAATGTCATTGATCAGCTGGCGCACAGCATGTTTCTGATTGGGGTCGAGACCATCGGTTGGCTCGTCCAAGATCAGCACTTCTGGATCATGCAACAGGGCCTGCGCCAGACCCAAACGGCGTTTGAAGCCCTTGGAGAGCGTTTCAATACGCCGACACAGCACTTCTTCCAATTGCAAGCGGGCGATGACATGTTTGACGCTGCGGGCGCGATCAGCTGCATTCATATGACGAATGCGCGCCGAGAAATCGAGATAGGATTCGGGCGTCATATCGCCATAGAGCGGCGCGCCTTCGGGCAGATAGCCAATCTTTTGTTTGACCGCCTTTGGCTCTGTGCGCACATCAGCCCCGCCAATCCGGGCTGTGCCGGAGGTTGGGGTCAGATAGCCGGTGATCATGCGCATGGTTGTAGATTTTCCCGCGCCATTGGGGCCCAGAAAGCCCAAAACCTCGCCGCGGTTCACATGGAACGTGACACCATTGACGGCCGCCACAGAACCAAACGCTTTGGTCAAACCATCCACTTCAATCAAACGTGTGGGGGAATCATGCTTAGTCATGCTGTGAACCACGCCATTCGAACTCGTCTCCGCCCGTTTTAGGGTTTTATCCTATATCATAACGCGATTTTGTCCGCCGACAAATTTCTGCCTATTTCTTTGGCTGTTTGCGGATCTGAGGATAGGGCGCCAGCGCGCCTTGGCCAGTCGATGTTTGGAAAAATTGATATAAGTGTTTGAATTATAGAAATAAAAATAATTTTAGCCAGTCTGTTCTGCTGGTGGCTGTGAGGAGATTGCAGCTGCCCCCCAGCAGAGTTGATTGACGAGGGCCGCAAGGGAGGCTTGATAGAGGGAAGAAATGGGGCCAGTTCTGGTCCTCAATTCAAGGGGAGGCGAGATTTGGACTTCACTGCGACACAGAAAAAAGTCGAGGCTCTGACAAACCCGCGCAATGTGGTGATTGTGGGCGCCAGTGATCGGCCCGGATCTTGGGCCTCGCGTGTGCATCGCAATCTGCGCCGCTATAA
>CAIVAX010000288.1 GCA_903903935.1 uncultured Hyphomicrobiales bacterium
CCCTCTTTCATATAGGCCTCAAAATCCTTATCGGCATGGCGCTCATCTGGATTGACCCAAGAGACGATGAAAACCGTAAGGCCTTGCGCCACACACCAGCGAATGAAGCTTTTGTCCTTGTTGAGATCAAGCACGTAGAATTTATTGATCCAGGGCGGCAGGATCAGCAAAGGCCGACGATAGACCTGCTCTGTTGTCGGTGCATATTGAATGAGCTCGATCAGATCATTGCGAAAGACAACTTTGCCCGGCGTATTGGCCATATCAACGCCCAAAACCAATTTCGAGGAATCGCTCTGGCGGATTTTCACCTGACCTTTGCCAGCCTCAATATCCTGCGCGAGCATATGCAATCCTCGCACGAGATTTTCGCCATTCTGCGCGAGTGTCTCGCGCAGCACTTCTGGATTGGTGGCGAGAAAATTAGAGGGTGATATGGCGCCGCTGATTTGCCGAAGATAAAATTCGGCTTTCTGTTTTTCGAAGGGATCGAGCCCTTGCGTTTTTGCAACAATATCATTGGCCCAAGAGGTGCCGATCAAATATGCCTGCCGCAGAAAGTCGAAATAGGGATTGCTCTGCCATTCTGGATCAGCAAAGCGCTTGTCGGATTTATCTACCGGCACAATTGGGGCGACAGTCTCACCTTGAAGGCGTTGCAAGGTCTGCGACCAGAGCGAAATGAATTGCTGCGAAAGGGCGCTCTGCGCCTCCAAAGTCTTTTGCGGATCGGTGAGCCAGCATTCGGCCACACGGCCTAAGGTCTTGACGGCATCGGCGACATGTTCGGCCATATCCGAATTGCTTTTGCCGCTTTCAAGAGGCTTGAGATAGGCCGAGACAACTTTGCCGCTTTCACCCACCAGCCGTGCTAAATTGGTCGATAAAGCCTCCATATCCGGCAGTTTGACGCTAGCAGGCTCCGTGCTGACTGTTTCAGACGGGGCTGGCTCGGGCTTGCGGGTCTCAGCCGGGCTGGTAAGGGCAGGGGGATTCACATCAGATGTGTCTATAGATGTGTCTATGGCAGTGGCGGGAGTTTTGGGCGCTGTACGCACTGCCTTGCCGGTCTTTTTGGTCATCTGTCCCCCGCACAAGTCAATTGGCTCAGAGCATGAATTTCAATTGGAGCCGCAACCCAGTTTACGCCATATTAGGATCATAAGACAGATATGGCACAATGCTCCATTGGGCGAAGATGGTCGATTCTCTGTCGCACAGGTAGTTTACGGATGACATCGCATTTGGGTTTAAGATTATCGAGTGTCGGGCTGCTGCTCCTGTTATCGGGCGGGCTAGCGCCTGTCTCTGCTGTGGCACAAGATGCGAATGCTGATGGCTTAGCTGGCCTTGCCAAAACGCTCCACCAAAAGACGGATGTGCCGGAAGCCTCGGATTTTGTGAAAAAATCACGAGCCAAGGCGCCTCAAAACGGCTTTATCCCTGTCCATTCTCCGCGCAGCCAGCCCAAGGGCAAGCCAATGTCTGGCGATCAGATCCGAGCGCGGGAGGCCGAGCTGCAGCAGGTTCTCACCCGCAATGCTGCCTTGGCGGATAAAAAGCCAGCCCTTTTGAAGGGCCAATCGGCCGCCGGGGCCAAGGGGGGCACTAAATCCGGGGCCAAGGGGGCAGCTAAAACACCGCCCGCTCCAGCCTGTGTCCTGACCTGCCAGATCAAATAGTCTCCCAGAAGGCATGGGTCTGACCATAGACCCTCAGGCGACAATCGTTTAGACCTTAGAGACTTGAATCGGGAATATTCTGATGAACGACTTTCACCGTGTGCGCCGACTTCCGCCTTATGTTTTTGAGCATGTGAACAGGCTCAAGGCACAGGCCCGTCTGGCCGGGGCTGATATTGTGGACCTTGGCATGGGCAATCCGGATTTGCCCGCTCCTCGCCATGTCATCGAAAAGCTGGTTGAGACCGCCGGCAAGCCGCGCACGGATCGTTATTCGGCCTCAAAAGGCATTGCCGGTCTGCGGCGGGCGCAGGCGGGTTATTATGAGCGGCGCTTTGGCGTGAAGCTCAATCCTGATACCCAAGTCATCACCACATTGGGATCGAAAGAAGGCTTTGCCAATATGGCGCAAGCCATTACAGCGCCCGGCGATGTGGTGATTGTTCCCAATCCTTCTTATCCCATCCATGCCTTCGGTTTTCTGATGGCGGGTGGCGTTATTCGCTCTGTGCCAGCTGATCCGACGCCTGAGTTTTTCAACACACTGGAGCGCGCAGTTACCCATTCCATTCCCAAGCCGATTGCGGTTGTGGTCTGCTATCCCTCCAATCCTACGGCGCAAGTGGCCTCGCTCGATTTTTATCGCGATCTGGTCGCTTTTGCGAAGAAGCATGATATTTTCGTGCTGTCGGATCTGGCCTATGCCGAAGTCTATTTTGATGACAATCCGCCGCCCAGCATTTTGCAAATTCCCGGCGCCAATGATGTGGCGGTTGAATTTTCCTCCATGTCGAAGACATTCTCTATGGCAGGATGGCGCATTGGGTTTGCGGTTGGTAATGAACGCCTTCTGGCCGCGCTGGCGCGTGTGAAGAGCTATCTGGATTATGGTGCCTATACGCCTATTCAGGTTGCAGCGACTGCAGCATTGAATGGTCCGGAAGATTGCATTGTTGAAATGCGCAATATTTATCGGCGTCGGCGCGATGTGCTCGTTGAGAGCTTTGCTGCGGCAGGTTGGGATATTCCAGCCCCGCAGGCGACCATGTTTGCTTGGGTGCCCGTGCCGGAAAAATTCCGTCATTTGGGCAGTCTGGAAGTCTCCAAGCTGCTTATTGAAAAAGCCGATGTGGCTGTGTCTCCCGGTATTGGCTTTGGCGAATATGGCGATGAATATGTGCGTCTGGCCATTGTTGAAAATGAGCAACGTATTCGTCAGGCGGCGCGCGGCATTCGGCGCTTCTTTGATAGTGCAGATGCCATTCTCGATAATGTCATTCAGTTGAAGGCCCGCAATCAAGCCTGATTGGCCCTTGGTCCTTTTCCTCTAACAAGTCTGTTGCAATTATGGTCGCTCCCATTCGTGTTGGTATTGCTGGGCTTGGCACAGTTGGTGTTTCTGTCGTGCGTTTGCTGGCGCGTCAGAGCCATGCGCTAGCGAGCAGCACCGGTCGCTCGATTGTTCTATCGGCAGTGAGCTCGCGCGATCGCAAGCGCGATCGCGGCATTGATCTGTCTTCGGTTGAATGGTTCGATGATCCATTGGTATTGGCGACATCCGACAAGATCGATATTTTTGTCGAATTGATTGGCGGCGATGAAGGTCCAGCCCGAGCGGCAGTGGAAGCGGCACTGAATGCGGGTAAATCTGTTGTCACAGCCAATAAGGCATTGCTCGCCAAGCATGGCATGGCTTTGGCTAAACTAGCCGAAGATAAGCGCGTGGCGCTGGCCTTTGAGGCTTCAGTGGCCGGCGGCATTCCTATTGTGAAGACATTGCGCGAAGGTCTGGCGGGCAATCAGATTGTGCGCGTCTATGGCATTCTCAACGGCACCTGCAATTATATTCTCTCGCGCATGGAGCGCGAGCATATGTCCTTTGCTGACTGTCTGGCAGAGGCCCAGCGTCTTGGTTATGCCGAAGCTGATCCCACGTTTGACATTGGTGGTTTTGATACGGCGCATAAATTGTCGATCCTGTCCTCGCTCGCCTTTGGCACAGCGATTGATGCAGGCGCGGTGCATATTGAAGGCATTGAAACGATCTCGCTGGCCGATCTGCAAGCAGCCGAAGAATTGGGCTATCGCATCAAATTACTTGGCGTGGCGCAGCGCACCTCTAAGGGCATTGAACAACGTGTTCATCCCACAATGGTGCCGCGCTCGTCTTCCATTGCGCAAGTCATGGGTGTGACCAATGCTGTGACGATTGATGCCGATGCGGTGAAAGAACTCACGCTTGTTGGCCCGGGTGCTGGTGGCGAGGCGACGGCCTCTGCCGTTGTTGCCGATATTTCCGATATCGCCAAGGGCGTGCGCTCAGTGCCGCTGGGTCTTCCAGTGGCCTCCCTTGATCATTCGCCCCGCGTAGCGGTGCAGCGTCATGAAGGTGGTTATTACATTCGCATGTCTGTGTTTGATCGCCCGGGCGCGTTTGCCTCGATTGCGACACGCATGGCCGAGCGGCAAATCTCACTTGAGAGCATTATGCAGCGTTCAGGCAATGGCACCAAGACAGCCAATGGTCCGGGGGATCCGGTTCCTGTCGTTCTGATTACTTATGCCACAACAGAGACGATCATTCGCGAAGCCATCGAATCTGTTGTGAAGGACGGCTATATCGCCGAAAAGCCACAAGTGATCCGCATTGAGCGTGAATAAGCGCTCACCAGACATTAACACCCATTCCGCATGATGCGGATCTGACCTCACTAAGGACCCGTTATGAGCGACCTCATCATTCAAAGCCAAGATATTATTGAGCGCATTCTCACCCTTGAATTGGTGCGTGTGACTGAGCGTGCAGCTGTGTCGGCAGCCCGTTTGCGCGGGCGTGGTGATGAAAAGGCGGCTGATCAGGCGGCTGTGGATGCGATGCGCCGCGAACTCAATCGTCTGCCCATTGATGGCACGATTGTGATTGGCGAGGGTGAGCGCGATGAAGCCCCCATGTTGTTCATTGGTGAAAAGGTTGGCACGCGCACTGGCCCCAAGGTTGATATTGCGGTTGATCCTTTGGAAGGCACAACTTTGTGCGCTAAAGATATGCCCGGTTCGATTGCTGTAATGGCCATGGCGCAAGAAGGGGCTTTGCTCAACGCGCCCGATGTCTACATGGACAAGATCGCTATTGGTCCGGGCTATCCCAAAGGCGTCGTCGATATTGATGCGTCCCCGGAAGCGAATATTCAAGCCCTAGCCAAGGCCAAGGGCGTCAAGCCGGGCGAGATCACTGTGCTTGTGCTCGATCGTCCGCGCCATCAGGATATTATTGCGGCTTGCCGGCGGGCTGGTGCGTCGATCCGTTTGATCACTGATGGCGATGTGGCGGGTGTTATCTTTACAGCGCAGCCCGGCGAGACCGGCGTTGATATGTATATTGGCACAGGCGGCGCGCCCGAGGGCGTGTTAGCGGCTGGCGCTTTGCGCTGTGTGGGTGGCCAGATGCAGGGCCGTCTCATTCTCGATACAGAAGCCAAGCGCGAGCGCGCGTTCAAAATGGGCATTAAAGATCCCAAAAAGATTTATGACATGATGGAACTGGCCTCAGGCGATGTGATTGTTTGCGCAACGGGCGTGACAGATGGGGCTTTGCTCAAGGGCGTAAAATTTGGCTCTGAGATTATTCAGACAGAAACCTTGATCTATCGTTCTGTCACTGGAACCGTGCGCCGCATTGCAGCCGAGCATCGTGAAATGGGTAAATTCCGTCTCGATTGATCTGTGAGGAGATCACACCCGCAGGCTTGTCATCATGTCATCGGGCGAGAGATGAAAGCTCTCTCGTGCATCCTTGATTAGCCGTGATTCAACTTTGCTCTGGCTTTGCCCTTTATCGGGCAAAGTCTCTGGCACATGTTGCGCCAGATGATATTTTGTCAAAGTCTCGAGTTGGTGATGATCAAGATAAAGGCCCAGCTCAGTGCGCAATTCCTTTAAGCGAGCTTTGCGTTTGTCGATCTTCTTGCTGTCTATGCAGGGAAGAAAATCCAGCTGATAATAATGATCGACAAGGCTGGAGCGAAACGCATGCAGCTGGATTAGGTCGAGGGCTTTTGAGCGGCGCGGTATATATTTGTGAGCCTGTTTATAGCCAGCGCGAATCTGATGCACCAACACATCTGATGTGAGCTCGTCTGAGCGCCATAGCGATGCTGTTTTGGCCAGCGCACGCAAATTCACAATCGCTTTGGGAAAGATCTGCGCTTTGGCATAAGCCTCTGTGTCCTCGCAGATCCGCTTTAAGTTGGCCAATAATTGCGGTTCTCTAGTCTTGTGCGGTTCTGTTGTCTTGTGTTTGTCATGGCTGGAGAGCTTGGCGGCCAAGAGATCATAGGCCACACGTGCATCCCGCGCCGGACCAATGGATTTACGGATCTGGCGCAATTGGGCCCTGAGCTTTTGTGAGGCGTCGTGCAATTGCGGGGGTGCTAATTTGAGCAGCGCGCGGGCGCGTTTGGCGCATCGGCGCGTTGCATGCACACGCTGCCAGATTTCGAGTTTATTATCTTGTAAGGTTGTGATGGCTTGCGCAAAACTGTCAGTCACGCTGTTGTGCCAACGCACAAAAAGATCAGATTGATGTGTCTGTTTGTCGGCCGGGCTCATCGCATCATCATGGGTGTGCGTCCCTTGGGTTCTATGCCCTCACGCATGATCATGCGGCGCAAGGGGCCGATCTGACTTAACGCCAAAAGTCCTGCGCCACGGGCAAAATCCACCGGCAGCATTTGGGTCAACAAAGAGCGGTTGAGCAAATCAACACCAAAGCTGCGCAATTTGATATCTGCCGTGCGGCGTTCTGCATAGGCTCGCAAAACGCTCTCCTGTCCAGGATCGCTATGGGCTAGGATTGTTTCAACACTATGGCCGACATCGCGCAGACCCAGATTGAGCCCTTGCGCCCCAATGGGGGGGAAGGAATGGGCGGCATCGCCAATCAGCACGACACGTTCGGCATAGAGACGTTCCGCCCGCATCAATGACATAGGAAATTGGCTCATCGCTCCCAAGAGAGTGAATTTACCTAGCAAGGAATGGGCTTGCTTTTCCATCGCTCTGGTGAGGTCAGAACTGGGCAGTGCTAAAAGTCTGCGCGCCTCTTGCGAGTCAGTCATCCACACAAGGCTGGAGCGGTGCGGCTGATCGCCTTTGGCGGGCAGGGGCACCAGAGTGAAGGGGCCTTTGCGGGTATGAAATTCAGTCGAGACATTATTGTGCGGCCTCTGATGGCCCAGCAAAGCAGTGATCGCCACCTGCGGATAGGATTGCTCTGTGCTGGCAATCTTGCAGAATTGGCGGGTAGGCGATTGGCGCCCGTCAGCGGCCAAAATCAGTTTGGCGATGATCTTGCGATCAGCGCCCAGCTCGGCCTCAATGTGATCAGTTCCAAGTTTGAGCTGCGTGACATAATCATCAAGCACAGTGAGATGTGAGTAGTGGCGGGCGGCAGTTGTAAGCAGATCCAAGAGATCGCGGTTTTCGATATTGGTGCCAAATTCCTCAAGGCCAATCTCACGAGCGCGGAAATTGGTTTCAGGCAGACGAAACAGACTACCCGTATCATCGATGATGCGCATGACTTCGAGCGGCTCGCCGGTCTGGCGTATGCTATCCAGAAGGCCGAGGCGGTCGAAGAATTTTTGTGACGCACCAAACAAAGCCACTGTTCGGGCACTGGCGCCTGTGTCTATCTTGCCGGCGATAATCACTTTGCGGCCAGCTTGCGCCAAAGCCAGCCCCGCACTCAGCCCCACGGCACCCGCGCCAATAATCAAGATTTCACATTCGAGGTTCATGCAGGCAAAATAGTGCAGAGATTCATTTCTGGCCAGCATTCTTGCAGATTGGATCTAGATTGATGCTGAAACGCAAAGATGTTTCATTCACCAGAGCCATGAGGGAGACTGTCATGATTAAAGCCGTTCGCATTCATCAGCCCGGTGGACCACAGGCCATGGTCTATGAGGAGATTGAACTGGCCCCGCCAGCCCCGGGCGAGGTGCAGATCCGCCATCATGCCATTGGCTTGAATTTCATCGATGTTTATTTCCGTACCGGCCTTTATCCCGGCACTTATCCGCTCATTCTGGGCAATGAGGGGGCTGGCGAAGTGATCGCTTTAGGCAAGGGGGTGAAGGATTTCAAAATTGGCGATCGGGTCGCCTATGCCCCTGTGCCGGGTGCTTATTGCGAGGCCCGCAATATCAAAGCCGATCAATTGGTCAAGCTGGCCAAAAACATCTCCTATGAGACCGCCGCCGCGATGATGCTCAAGGGGCTGACAGCCCAATATCTTCTGCGTCAGACCTATCGGGTGAAGGCGGGGACGACTTTGCTCATTCATGCGGGCGCGGGGGGTGTCGGTTTGATCCTGTGCCAATGGGCCAAGGCTTTGGGGGCAACTGTCATTGCCACTGTCGGCTCGGCTGAAAAGGCCAAGCTTGTCAAAAAATTTGGCGCCAAGCATGTCATTCTCTATGGCAGCGAGAATTTCGTCGAGCGCGTGCGCGAGATCACCAAGGGCAAGATGTGCGATGTCGTTTACGATGGCGTTGGCAAAGCGACCTTTCCCGCCTCGCTCGATTGCCTGAAGCCGCTAGGCCTCTTCGTCTCGTTTGGCAATGCGTCGGGCCCGGTGGATGCCTTTAATCTGGGTCTGCTCAGTCAGAAGGGATCGCTGTTTGTGACAAGGCCAACTCTGTTCACTTATACATCGCAGCCGGGGGGCTTACAGAAAATGGCCAAGGATTTGATGCGTATGGTCTCCTCCGGTGCGGTCAAAATCCCCATTCATGCCAGCTATCCTCTGCAGGATGTGGCCCAGGCGCATGAAGCGCTGGAATCCCGCAGCACAACGGGCTCCACGATACTAATCCCATAATATAAGACTGCGTGATATTTTTCGAAGAGGGATGACTTTTTTCTGGATCTTCTCCGCGAGGGCGAATATATTATATTTCAGTTGAGACCACGAGGTTCCTCCCTCCTCGTTTTCGGTTCAACCGACTTCTAGGCCCGGCGAGCATGTTTCGTCCGGGCCTTTTTCATGGCTTTGGAGGGAATGAAGACAGTTAATCTAACTTCAGAGATAACGTGAGCTATGAAGATTAGTTATCTGATTATACAGCTGTTCCGTAGAGGTCATAGGCATCGGCTCTGTCGATCTTGACGCTGATAATATCACCCACGCGCACAGGGCGGCGGGAGGTGACATAGACATTGCCATCAATCTCAGGGGCGTCTGCCTTGGAGCGGCCCTTGGCGCCATTGGGTCCCGTTTCATCAATGAGAACGGAAAGGCGCTTGCCAATCTTGTTTTTTAGGATTCGTGCGCTGATCGCCTGCTGCTTTTCCATAAAGCGACGATAGCGGCTCTCTTTGACCTCATCAGGCACAATGGCCAAGCCAAGGTCATTGGCATCGGCGCCTTTCACCGGCTCATATTTGAAGGCACCAACCCGATCGAGCTTGGCTTCATCAAGAAAGGCCAACAAATGCTCAAAGTCAGCTTCGGTCTCACCGGGAAAGCCGACAATGAAGGTGGAGCGGATCGCCAGATCGGGGCAGGCTTCGCGCCATTTGCGAATGCGCTCCAAAGTCTTGTCATGATAGCCCGGCCGCTTCATCGCTTTAAGCACAGGCGTGCTGGAATGCTGAAAGGGAATGTCGAGATAGGGCAGAACAAGCCCCTCATTCATGAGCTCGATCACCTCATCCACATGGGGATAGGGATAGACATAATGGAGGCGCACCCAAGCGCCCAATTGGCCGAGCTCTTTGGCCAGATCATAGAATTTGGCGCGTACATCGCGACCTTGAAAGGGGCTGGTGGCATAGCGCAGGTCCAGCCCATAGGCGGAGGTGTCCTGCGAAATGACGAGCAATTCTTTCACACCAGCGGCCACTAGTTTTTCTGCTTCGCGCAACACCTCGCCGGCCGGTCGTGAGACCAGATCGCCGCGCAATTTGGGGATGATGCAAAAGGAGCAGGAATTGTGGCAGCCTTCGGAAATCTTCAGATAGGCATAATGACGCGGGGTGAGCTTGACGCCCTGAGCAGGAACAAGATCGACAAAGGGATCATGCGGGGCGGCAATGGCCTGATGCACCGCCTTGAGCACGCTCTCATAATCTTGCGGGCCGGTAATGGCGAGCAGATTGGGATTTTGAGCTGCCGGATAGGCCTGAGTGATTTCCTCTGGCTCAGCCCCCAGACAGCCTGTGACGATGACTTTGCCATTCTCCTTCAAAGCGCCGCCAATGGCGGCCAGCGATTCCGCCTTGGCGCTATCGAGAAATCCGCAGGTGTTGACGATGACAGCATCAGCTCCGGCATGGTTGCGTGAGAGCTCATAGCCCTCGGCGCGCAATTGCGTAATGATGCGTTCGGAATCCACCAGCGCCTTGGGGCAGCCGAGGGAGACAAAAGAAATTTTGGGTTGATCCATGCTCATGCGTCTCGATTGCCATGGCTTGCCCGCAGAGGCAAGGAACGAATTGCCTATCTCGCGCGTTACGACGTGTGCTTGAACGATTAAGGCGTCAGCAAATCGGCAAAGCTATAATTGAGCCCCATTGTGACCATATGTGTTGTTAAGCCTTGGCGGGCTGTAACGGCCTCTTTGGTCGAGCCGTAAAAAAAGGTCTGATCGAGGGGCTGGAAGCGCGAATAGCGATATTCAATGCGCGCTGACCAAGCGGACTCACCCAGATTGCTCTCAACACCAAACCCAACCGTCCAGCCCTTGCGGTTTTGCGTGAGGGATTGCTGGCGGGGATTAGCACAAAAGGAGCTGGTGGGGCTTAGCGCCGGACAATCCAGATCGGTGCGTTGGCCCATGAAAGCCAAACCTGCACTGGCATAGACAAGAGTGGAGGGGGCGGCGAGATAGCCAAAGCGGCCGCGCAATGCGCCATCCCAATGTGTCTGGCGGGTGATCCGATCCACCAGATTGATCGAAGAGAGCGGCGTGAGGCCGCCATAAGTGCCCGGAATGCCCTGGGTCTGTCGCGCTTTGTCTCTGGGCAGGCCTGCTTCAATCTCAATGCCAGCAACATAAGAATCCTGAATTTGGACATTAAAGCCCAAATGCGCCGAAGCGCGGCCATTGAGTGCGCCATAGGGAGAATTGGCTGTCGCTGAATTATAGACTGAGGGATTGGTTGAGCCGGGCTGGCCTAAAGAGCTCGTTGTCCAGCTTTGACGCTGCGAAGACAAACCCAGAGAGCCACCAATATAAGCACCCGTCCAGCTCGAGGCTGACTCGTCATCCTCATCTGAAAGGAGGGGCGCATCAGGGAGTTTAATCTGGCTTGTTTGTGCCGCCCAAACTGATTGCGCACTCGCAAGAGACGAGAGAAGACCCAACACTAGTACAGACTTAAAACCGCGCATGATACATCCACACACTTAGGGCCAGAGGCCAAAACTATGAACGCAGATACGCGATCCCAAACTACAAAAGGATCATTGTTAAGCTATGCGATTCACCTTCCCGAATGGTTAATTTTCTCTAACCAGTTTTGGTGCTCATAAAAAAAGCCCGGCAGAGCCGGGCTTGATCAGTGTTAGGCAGCATAAGGCTGCAACAGATTTGAATCTGTCTTAGTATTTGGCAACGACAGCGCCACCAGCCGGGCCGCCAAAGCGATAGCTGATGCCGATGCGCACAGCAGAATCGGTGATGCGGCTGCGCAGCGATGTCCCAACGAAGGGATCGGTTGCATTGAAGGCGCTGAGGTTCTGACGGCCGAAATCGGTGTAACGATATTCAGCGCGAGCGCTCCAGTTCTTGTCGATGGCATATTCAAGGCCAGCGCCCAATGTCCAACCGGTGCGGGACACGGAATAAGAATTGGCAGTCAGAGCATTAGTGTCACGCAGATTGCCATTGGTGAAGGCCACGCCGCCTGTGACATAGAACAAAGCGCGGTCGACAGAATAGCCAAGACGGGCGCGGATCGATTCACGATTGGTTTCGGCATAGCGACGTGTGCCAGCGGCATAAACAGTCGAGCCACGCAGAGTGGAGAATTCAACATCGCCTTCCAGGCCAACGACAACCTGACCGAACTGCATGTTGTAACCAGCATAACCACCAGCCAGAATGCCCGAGCCAGTGATGTCAGCAATGCCTGTGCCTACGCCAGCCAAAGCGGGTGCAGAAAAAGAAGTCTGCGAAACTGTATCCCAAGCACCACCAGCCTGCACACCGACATAGAATCCAGACCATGATGTGGCCAAAGGAGCGGGAGCTGTAAAAGCCGGAGCGGCTGAGCGCTTGGGCAGATCAGCAGCAAAAGCAGAGCCCGCTGTCAGAGCGGTTGCAGCAACAGTGGCAAGGAGGAGATAGCGCATGTAAGAATCCTTTGTTTGACAGGACATTTGGTCCGATGCGCACAAAATAGGGATTCAAGTTAATATGTAAATAAGAACTTTGAAAAATGCCTCTCATTCAAGCAAAATTTGATCAATTCTCAAAATGAATATTAACGAAAATTAAGGCTTGTGTCGTTTTGGAATAGATCAACTCTTTTTGTTGAGGGCTCGCCTCTTTGTTGTCGTATTTTCGCCATGTTTCAGTAAGGCCTCTGCGAACAGTGCGAGTGCGAAGTTAGATTGATTCTGCCTTTATGATTCACCATCAATCTTCGTGCTCACGGGCTTGTTAGTTTTCTCGGACCAGAAAAACTTCGCCGCGATTGAGAAAATCAATCATCACGCGGCTGGTCCGCTCGGGCTGAGTGTTACTGAGGCTATCACCAGCCTCATGAATGTAGATCAAATGCGAAGGGCGCAGATTGGCTTTGAGCCAACGTCCGCATGTTTGAATGGCTGGGCTGGCTTTCGTGCCGATGAGGATCAAGCTGCGCGCTGCAATGTCGCTCAAGCTCTGCTCTTGATTTGAGAGAATGGGATTTTGCAGCACCAATTGACCAATCTGATCGGGCTTATTTCGCGCCATATAAAGAGCCAATTGACAGGCCTCCCCCTGCGCGATCACATCGACGGGTGTTTTGTCCAACATTGTCTCGCCCAACATTGTCTCGCCCAACATTGTCTCGCTTTTGCGTGTGATGAGATCGCTCAGCAGAGCTGCCCTTTGTAGCAGGTCCGCAGGTGCTCTCTCTGTCCAATTGATGAGATGTAAATGAAAACTCTGACTCAGCTGCTCAGCGAGTGTTTGCGCGTGTTCCTCATAGGGAAGATCAAGCCAGAACAGGGGGCGGCCTTGCCCCTTGCTGGTCAGGTGTGCTGCATCCTGTGCTTGAGTTGTGCGGTCAGAGGTGTTGATCGCATCGGAAAGGGGTTTTGTCGTCACCACATCATCCTTCATTGACTTACAGTCACTCGTTCAAAGATCCACCACATGGGGCAGCACTTCATCCTTGAAGAGCTGCATGCCTTTGAGAATGACGCTATCGGGCATAGTGCCAATTTTCATATTGATGTTGACATAGCCCGCGCCCAAACGCTGGCGCAGGCGCTTGATCTGTTTGACGACACTCTGCGGGCTGCCGCACAACATAGATCCTGCTTCAATCTGGTCTTCAAGTGTGCGGGCTTTGAGAGCTTGCAGACGTTTGACGAAAAAGGCGCTTTGTTCGTCATCGCTAAAGAAACGCGATTTTTGCAATACGATGCGTTGCGCATCCTGTTGAGGCCGCATTAAGCGCGCATGAAAATAGGGCAGGGCCTCGCGCATATGGTGGCGGGCTTCTTCATCTGTCGGCGCTATGCAAGTTTGCTGACCAATGAGCAGTTGATCAGGCCCAATTTCGCGGCCATGACTGCGCGATACATTTTTGAAGATCTCTATCGTGTCGCGCGCCACATCCAGATCAAAGATCAGAGTCATGCCTAGGATCGCATCATATTGGCCAACAAATTCGGCTGATTCATCATTGGATGCGGATAGCAACATGCGAGGATGGGGCTTTTGAAAGGGCCTTGGCCAGATCGAGACGGCGCGATGCTGATAGAACTCACCCTCCCAGCCAAAAGGTTCTGGCTCAGTCCAGGCTTTGAGAATGAGGTCCAGCGCCTCTTTCATGCGGGCGCGCGATTGGCTGGGTGGAATATTATAGGAAATATATTCATGCGGAATGCCGCGCACAAAGCCGGCAATTAGGCGCCCGCCACTCATCACATCCAGCATGGCATATTCTTCGGCCACACGAATGGGATTGAGAATGGGCAGAAGATTACCCAACATTGCAATCTTGATCGATGAGGTGCGCTGGGTGAGGGCTGCGCCGATCAGATTGCAATTGGACATCAGACTATAGGGAGAGAAATGATGTTCATTGGCGGCGACCCAATCAAAGCCGCAGGCCTCGGCATTCACCATTGTATCGAGATAGGTTTGATAGAGCTGCTGTCCCTTCACAGGATCAAACTCAGCATTGCGCGCTGGCCATTCGGCCGGCGTCTGCTCAAGATGAGTCCAGGGCATGAGATGAAAGAAGGAGAATTTCATATGAGGGGCTCAACTCTCGAACTTAAGTTTCTGCTATTGGTTGCTTCTATTCAGCCCTAGTCAAAGGGATAAACACCCGGCTCTTGCCGATAGGCCTTGGTCAGCCCCTCAATGC
>CAIVAX010000289.1 GCA_903903935.1 uncultured Hyphomicrobiales bacterium
CTTCGCGATTGCCACTATATCCAGCAACCAATTTGAATTTGGTGCCCAGCACATTATTGAGCAGAGTTGGAAATTCGCGGGTTGAGGCGGCATCCGAACTGGCCCCCAATATCACTTCTGTTGTCTGTGCATCAGCAAAGCTCTTGACCTTGGCATCGCTGCGCACCACGCAGACGTAAGTGTCGCTATTGGCGCTGCCAATCCAATTGAGCTTGGTCACATCAAATTTGCTTTTGCTGCGATCCCCTAAAACCGGATCCATAATGACGGCGGGATGCACCGCGCCAATGTAAGTGCCATCCTGTGCCGCAACAGTTGCCACATGTGTTGCCGCGGCACTGCCGCCAGCCCCGGGCATATTTTGCGGCACGACATTGGGATTGCCGGGAATATGTTTGCCAATATGGCGCGCCACCAAGCGCCCATAAGTATCAAAGCCACCGCCTGCCGCCGAGCCAATCACCACATAGACGCTCTTGCCTTTGTAGAATTGCGCTAGGCTATCTTGCGCTTGTGCCAGAGCAGGTCCTGTAAGCAAGAGGCTCAGCGCGAGACCAAATCGGGTTAAATGTGATCTTCCCTCTGCCATAAGTCTCTCCTGCATAGTCAAGGCATGCTCAAGGCTAGCTTTAAGCTGGACGATAATTGCCATATTTGATCAGATTTTGCTTTTGCGCTTCATTGCGCGGCTGCAATCCAAACAAACGTGCCGCCGTACCACCCAGAATATTATGACGCGCCTTATCTGTGAGGAAGGGCAGATCATAAATGGTCGAGGGCAGATCAAAATCCCAATGCGGATAATCCGACGCATATAACAATTGTGTTTCCGCATTCATCATGCGGAAGGTGCATTCCAGCGCCCCCATATCCTGAATTTCCATTGGCTGCGTCGAATAATACATATCGCGCATATAATCCGATGGCTTCTTCTTCAGCAGCGGGCATTCCGAGGGCCGCAGCATATATTCATGATCGAGCTTTTGCATCAGGAAGGGAATCCAAGACAGGCCAGCCTCCACCCACATCACCGGCAATTTGGGGAAGCGCTCGCCAAGGCCATTGATCACCCAATTGGTGCAATGGAGAATATTATAAAAGCTAAAGCCCAGCGCATGCACAGCCAAAAAGCGGTTGCAGCTCTTAAAGATGTTCTCGCCCCAATTAGGGCCAGAGTGAAAGGCAATGCTCAATCCGCGCTCTTCAATGGCGCGATAGACCTTCATATAGGCATTGGCATGGACTGGCGTATCCGTGCGCACAGTGGTCACCATAAAGCCGGTGACATGTTTGCGGTCGCCAAAGGTTTCGACATGGCGCAAACATTCATCTGGATCGCTGAAGGGCAGAGAAAGCATGGAATACATGCGTCCACCCGTCTCGGGCAAAACTTTTTCGGTGAGCCAGCGATTATAGGCCCAGCATAATTCGTTTTCCATTTCCTTCAATGGATGCAGGCCTATGTTGAGCATTCCGGTTGGAAACAGGCAGGAATAATCAACCCCCATTGCATCCATCCAGCGCTCGCCCAGCTGCACATCGCGCTGGCGCCCGGCCTGTGTTTTTTCAGAAGAGCGTAAAGGATAACGCGTCACGCGTCCGCCCATATCCTGAAAGCCAATACTGCCCGGCACAATGCTATGACGAGTTTTATTCATGCCTGACTTTGTCAGCTGACGGAACACGTCATTTTCCATGAACTCGACAATTTCTTTGAAATTTTCGGTTTCATAATGATGCGCGTCGCAATCGACGATCATCATGTCTTCATATTTGCGCGCCTTGGCCTGTTCTGTGGCATGGGCCAGCAATTTGGTGGTGTTGAGTTCCTCGACGGTAACACGGCGACCGCGGTCGGCTATAAGATCCATGTCTGTCTCCTGATCAAAGGTTTCTGTCGTTCAGTTTAAAAGTATCATCGTTTGAGAATCTTAACGTCCCGTCCAGCTCTGCCATACGCCCAGATCAAACACTTGCAGATCAGCTGCTTTGAGCAAGGAATGGCAGGCAATCATCGCATCCGTTGAGGTCAGCGCAGTGCGCCCGCCAACCAGCGCGTGAGTGGCGCCCTCTTCAATCTGTGCCCCATAGACTTTGAGCAAAGCAGCAATCAGGCCTTGTTGAATGCGGGGCTCGATTTCATTCAAAGACCCAGCTTGAAAAGCGGCAATCAGTGCTTTGGTTAAGTCCTGTGCCTGTGCAGTGAGCGCTAATGCATGCTCTGGCTGCACAGGTTTTGCAGCAGGCTTGCGAGCATTTGCAGCAGGTTTGCGAGCCTTTGCCGCACCAGCCTTTGCCGCACCAGCTTTTGCGGCAGCACTCTTTTGTGGTCCCTTGGCCTTTTGAGGTGCTTTGGCCTTGAGCGAGGCTTTGGCTTTGGGTGCGATCTTAGCTTTGGCTTTAGCCAAGGACATAGAGATCATCTCCCTTTTGCTGCACCTGATAGCGTTTGAGCTTGATGCTGCGATCGGAAATGCATTCGCCCGTGCGCATGTCATATTCATAGCCATGCCAGGGGCAGACGAAATTCATATCGGTCTCGGAGAAATAAAGCCCAGCAGAGGTTTTATCGTCGCGCAATTTTTCCATGACACGGGCAATGGTCAGGCCCTCGCAGGCTGGTCCGCCCTGATGCAGGCAATAATTGCTGTAAGCGAAATATTCGCCCTCATGTTTGAAAATGCCGACTTCATCTTGTCCCAGACGAATGATGCGACGGCCCCCATCTTCAAATTCAGCCGCTTTGCCAACAAATTGCTCAGCCATGAGCCAATATCCTCCTGATCTGATCAGCCCGTGTCATCCCTTAGGATCTCCGGCCGCTTATAACATTCATTCACGAATGGAAGAGAAAGTCACCCCTGTCAAAGTGATTTTATCGCCAATACCCTATCCCCTTGTGGGCGGGAGACGCTCTAAGCCATGATCTGGGAGGTTTAGCTGCGGGCGAAGGAGTCTGTCGCCTCAATGAGGCGCGACAAAATGCCCGGCTCCGCCGTGGCGTGACCAGCCCCCGCAACCAAATGCAAGTGTGAGCCGGGCAGTGCCCGATGCAGACTCCAAGCCGTTGCTGGTGGTGTGATGACATCCTGCCGGCCTTGCACAATGATGCAGGGAATATGCGCGATTGTAGGCGCCGCAGCAAGAATCTGGCCCTCCGCCAGAAAGGATTGATTGACGAAATAATGCGTTTCAATGCCTGCGAGGGCCAAGCATTGCTCGGCATCGAGCCACAGGCGCTCTGGCCTTGGTGTGACGCTCATCAGCTCGGCCTCCCACGCGCACCAGGCTTTGGCATAATGAACGCGCTGCTCCCTCAAACCTTGTGTGAGGCGCTGATAATAGGCGCTGATCAGATCCCCGCGCTCGGCTGCGGGAATGGGATCAAGGAATCTCTGCCACGCATCAGGATAGATTTGCGAGGCGCCAAAGCGATAGAGCCAATCCAATTCACTTTGTCGGCCGGTAAACACACCGCGCAGGACGAGCGCTTCCACACGGGTCGGAAAGGCCTGCGCATAGGCCAGAGCCAAAGTCGCGCCCCAGGAGCCACCCAGAATAAGCCAGCGCTCAATCGCCAAATGGCTGCGCAAGTGCTCTAAATCAGCGACCAAATGGGCTGTGCTATTGGCTTCAATCATCGCATGGGGAATGGAGCGCCCGCAGCCGCGCTGATCAAACAAAATGATTTTATAGACATTGGGATTGAACAGACGCCGATGATCGCTATGGCAGGCCCCGCCCGGCCCGCCATGCAAAAACACCGCAGGCTGCCCATTGGGATTGCCGCTGACTTCCCAATAAATTTGGTGCCCATCGCCCACACCCAGCCAGCCCTTTGTATGGGGCTCAAGGGGGGGATAAAGTTCACCTTGAAAACGGCTCATCACTCACAAACTCAGGCTTACGCCGAAGCGAGAGTGGGATCAGCCCGGCCCAAAGCCGTGGATGTGGGAAACACCAGCGATTTGATCACCACAGGCACAGCGCCGGAGGATTCCAGCAGCGCGCCAATATCGATGAAATCAAATTCCTTGAGGATAATCCCATCAATGGAGACAATCGGATTGGGCAATTTGGATTCTTCGAGCGCATGAATGCCCACCAAGCCGCCAATATCGCCATCGCCTACCAGAATGAGCGGAAAGCCCTTGTCCAATTGCTTGGACAGACCAAGGCACAGGCCCCGACAAAAGGCATCCAGACGGCCAAAAGTTGCTGACCCTTCCCAGCGATAACACAGCGCCACGGATTGCTCGCCCTCATGCAGATCAAGCCGGCGCAGCGCCGAGCGCACACTTTGCGCCACAGCTTCCGGATCAATCACCTCTTCCGACAAAGACAAATCGGGCACAACCACAGGAACATTGCGCACGGGCAGAACATCATGCGGGGCGACAAAAATCGTGCTGCCGCTGACCTGAATCGTATATTGCGACGCGCCCACCACTGTTGCGCGAATGCCCTGATCAGGCTTTTCAATCGCCGCGCCCCAAGCCTCAATGC
>CAIVAX010000290.1 GCA_903903935.1 uncultured Hyphomicrobiales bacterium
ACGCTGACCTTTTTGCCCTTCATTCTCAATTCCTCGATCACGACACTCACCTCGCTTGATTTTCTGGGCTTTGGCCTGCCGCCCGGATCGCCCTCCTTGGGCGAATTATTATTGCAAGGCAAGTCACATCTCCAAGCGCCCTGGCTGGGGCTAACTGGATTTTTGGTCATTGCCACTTTGCTCTCGCTGCTCATCTTCATTGGCGAGGCGGTGCGCGATGCATTTGATCCCAGAAAGACCTTTGCCTGATGACTGATCCTCATTCTTCAGATCCCTTGCTTGAGGTCAAAGACCTGTCGGTGACCTTTGCGCAAGGCAAGGATGGCCCGCTGGCGGTGGATCATATTTCCTTCAGCCTCAAGCGCGGGCGCACTTTGGCCTTGGTGGGTGAATCTGGTTCCGGCAAATCCATCACGGCCTTATCCATTACAAGATTATTGGCCGCTACAGCTGCGCGTCATCCCTCAGGTGAAATTCATTTTGCCGGTCGTAATCTTTTGCAATTGGATGAGGCAGAATTACAGAAAATTCGCGGCAAAGCGATCACTATGGTCTTTCAAGAGCCAATGACCTCGCTTAATCCGCTGCATACGATTGAGCAGCAGATTGGCGAGATTCTCCATCTGCATGGCTCGCTTGATCGCAGCAGCGCGCGCGATCAGATCATCGCCCTCTTGCAAGAAGTGGGCATAGCCGATCCGGCGTTGCGATTGTCGGCCTATCCGCATCAATTATCGGGCGGGCAGCGCCAGCGTGTGATGATTGCAATGGCGCTGGCCAATCGCCCTGATTTGTTCATTGCTGATGAGCCAACCACGGCGCTTGATGTGACGGTGCAGGCGCAGATTCTTAAATTGCTGAAGGATCTGCAGCGCCGCTATGGCATGGCCATGCTATTCATCACGCATGATTTGGGCATTGTGCGCAAAATTGCTGATGATGTGTGTGTGATGCAGCGTGGCAAAATTGTCGAGGCTGGGCCTGTTGCAGAGATTTTCTCGCATCCCACTCACGCCTATACTAAGGCTTTGTTGGCCGCTGAGCCCAAGGGTGAGGCGATTGTCACTCAGCCCGATGCGCCCGTGATTTTGCGGGCAGAGGATATGCGCATTTGGTTTCCCATCAAGCGCGGCTTCATGCGAAAAACTGTCGGCCATGTGAAAGCGGTTGATGGTCTATCGTTGCAGCTGCGCGCGGGACAAACCTTGGGGATTGTAGGCGAGTCTGGTTCTGGCAAAACAACTTTGGGTCTGGCGCTCATCAAACTTATTCGCTCGCAAGGTCTCATCGAATTTGATGGCGCGAGAATTAATCAGTTGAGCGCAGCGCAAATGCGCCCGCTGCGCGCTCATATGCAGATTGTCTTTCAAGATCCCTTTGGCTCACTCTCACCGCGCATGTCGATTGCCGATATTGTGGGCGAGGGTCTGGCGATTCAACGCCCAGAGCTCAGCTATGAAGAGCGGCGCGACTATGTAGCGCACGCACTGGCGGATACTGGCCTTGATCCACAAGCCATGGATCGCTATCCGCATGAATTCTCCGGCGGGCAACGCCAACGCATTGCCATTGCCAGAGCCATGGTTCTCGAGCCGCGCTGTGTTGTGCTGGATGAGCCGACATCTGCGCTGGATATGTCGGTGCAGGCGCAAATTGTCGATCTGTTGCGCGATCTGCAAAGGCGGCGCAATCTCGCCTATCTCTTCATCAGCCATGATTTGAAAGTTGTGCGGGCGCTTGCCAATGATCTGATTGTGATGCGTCAGGGTCAGATTGTTGAATCTGGGCCTGCGGTTGATATTTTTAGTCATCCTCAGCATGAGTATACAAAAGCTTTGTTTGCAGCCGCTTTCAACATTGAAGCGGATATGCAAGGCATTGTGTCAACCTAGGAGAGGCAATGCCGCGCGCTTTAATCCTTGTTCTTGATTCTGTTGGCTGCGGCAGTGCAGTTGATTCGGCGCTGTTTGGTGATGCGGGCGCTGATACTCTGGGCCATATTGCGCAGGCCTGTGCGCAAGGCTTATGCGATATTTCTGGTGTGCGCCAAGGGCCTTTGCATCTGCCGTATCTGGACGCCCTGGGGCTTGGTCTTGTGTGTGAGGCCTCGAGTGGTCAGCTGCCGCCCGGG
>CAIVAX010000291.1 GCA_903903935.1 uncultured Hyphomicrobiales bacterium
CGCGCAGAAGTTTATTGCTTTTATGGTGAGTGAAGAGGGGCAAAAGGCCATCATCACACCCTATGCCGAATATCCTGTGCGTGCTGGCTTAACGCCGCCCTTTAATCTCAAACCCATTGCTGACATTGGCAGCGTCATTGCCGCCAGTGATATTGGCAATGCACAATTGGCCTATGAGCTGATGCGGGAGGCCAGCCTTTTGTGAGTAGGGCGTCGCGTCAAGGGGGAGAGCGCAGCAGTTTTCCAGTTTTGCTGCTGGCATTGGTCGCTCTGCCGGGCGTGCTGGTGGCATTGCCTGTTGCTTATGCGTTGATCCGCTCTTTTGATGCGGGCTTTGCTACTCTCATTGCCGAACTCTTGCGCCCGACAAGTCTGGAGCTCTTAGTCACGACGCTCGAGCTCGCTTTGTCTGTGACTCTGTTGACGCTGGTGATGGGCATATCTGCGGCATGGGTAACAGAGCGCTGCGATCTGCCGCATGCGTCCCTCTGGCGTGTGATCGCCTCTGCCCCCTTGGCCATGCCGGCCTTTGTGTCGAGTTATGCTTGGGCCTCGCTGGGCCCTGCCTATCAGGGCATGGCTGGGGCGATTATGATTTTGTCTTTGGCTTGCATGCCGCTGATCTATCTGCCCGTGGCGGCGGCTTTGCGCGGGACAGATCCTTCGTTTGAAGATGTGGCGCGCTCGCTGGGTCATGGTCCGTTCAAAACCTTTTGGCTGATTATATTGCCGCAGATTTGGCCGGCCATGATGGGCGGGGCTTTGCTTGTCTCTTCGCATATGTTGGCAGAATTTGGCGCTTTATCTTTTTTGCGTGTGCAGACGTTTACGACAGCGATCTTTCAGCAATATGAAATGCAATTTGATAATGCCACGGCGGCTTTGTTCTCCCTCGTGCTGATGGGATTGAGCATGCCTTTGGCTTTGTTCGAACAACATTTGCGCCATGGGCGTCGGCGCTCGCGCTCAGGCAAGGGCGCAGCACGCTCCCCGATCATGATCAAATTGGGCTTGTGGCGCTGGCCTGTTTTGATTTTGTTTGCCGCCTTTGCGGTGCTGGCGATTGGCGTGCCTTTTGCCACTTTGTTTTATTGGCTGATCAGCGGTTCGTCTGCGGGCATGGGCACGGAGCGGCTCTTGCCTGCCTTGCTTGGCTCGCTGAGTTATTCACTCTCAGGTGGTTTGCTGACGACCTTATTGGCCATTCCCCTTGTTCTGGCTTCTTTGCGGATGTCGGGCGTGTTGATTGAATTGGCTGATCGTCTTCCCTATGCCATTCATGGTTTGCCGGGATTGGTGATTGCGCTTTCGTTGATCTTCTTTTCGATCCGCTATGTGCCTGGCCTCTATCAAAGTCCGCTTTTGGTTTTGTTGGCCTATGTGATGCTGTTTCTGCCCTTGGCGCAATCTTCGATTCGGGCTTCGGCTGAGCTGGTGCAACCAGAATTGGAGAATGTGGCGCGCTCCTTGGGCCGCGGGCCTTTGGCGGCTTTTGCGGAAGTCACCTTGCCTAATCTCTTGCCGGGCCTTGGGGCCAGTCTCGCCCTTGTGGTTTTGCAATTGATGCGTGAATTGACTGCCACCCTTTTGCTCGCCCCCTCAGGTGTGGTAACGCTGGCCACAGAATTCTGGTCTTTTACAAATGACCGGGCCTATGCGGCTGCAGCTCCCTTTGCTGCGGCGCTGGTGATCATATCGGGAGTGCCAGTTTACGTGTTCACCCTTCGCACATTGAGGCGTGACTAGGCATGGCCCATCTTCACGTCGCTGCGGTCAGAAAAAGCTATGGTGACAGCGAGGTTCTGCGCGGCATTGATCTTGAAATGGAGCAGGGCTC
>CAIVAX010000292.1 GCA_903903935.1 uncultured Hyphomicrobiales bacterium
AGCAGCATCGCTTTGGCGTGCATCAGCGCCTCGCGCTGGGAGAGAAAGGCGAGAATGTTGATATTCTCGTGATGACAGCCACGCCGATTCCGCGCACGCTTGTGCTCACCTATTTTGGCGATATGGATGTGTCGACTTTGCGCGAAAAGCCTGCAGGGCGCCAATCGATTGATACACGCGCTTTGCCCCTTGATCGGCTGGAAGAGATTGTCGAGGGCGTTGGCCGGGCGATTCAGTCTGGCGCGCGGGTCTATTGGGTCTGCCCCTTGGTTGAAGAAAGTGAAGATCTCGATATTTCCGCTGTCGAAGAGCGTCATGAAATGCTCATGCAGTTTTTTGGCGACAAGGTCGGGCTTGTGCATGGGCGAATGAAGGGCCCTGACAAAGATGCGGCAATGGACAAATTTCAGCGCGGCGAGACACAGATTCTGGTTGCCACAACTGTGATTGAAGTGGGCGTGGATGTGCCGGAAGCCACGATCATGATCATTGAACATGCCGAGCGCTTTGGCCTTGCCCAATTGCATCAATTGCGCGGGCGTGTGGGCCGTGGCCGGCAAAAATCCTCTTGTGTGCTGCTCTATAAAGGCCCGTTGGGCGAAGTGTCGAAAGCCCGCATTTCCATTATGCGCGAGAGCGAAGATGGTTTTCGCATTGCCGAAGAAGATTTGCGCTTGCGCGGTGAGGGCGAGATTTTGGGCACACGTCAATCAGGCGTGCCGGGCTTTCGCATGGCGGATCTGAGCGTGCATGCCGATTTATTGGCGATTGCCAGAGATGATGCGCAATTGGTGCTCAATAAGGATCCCAAACTGACCACACCCAGAGGCGAAGCGCTCCGTGCTTTGCTCTATTTGTTTGGCCGGGATGCGGGGATCAAAGTGCTAAGAGCAGGTTAGGCATCTATTTGCTGGCGCCTGTTGAAGCGGCGGAAGCCAGAGCGGCAAGTTTGGCCTGTTCCTCGGGCAGAATGAGGCCTGCCGACATGATCAGTTTAGCTGCATCATCCGGGGTCAGATTGATTTCAACGACCTCGCGGGCTGGCAGATAGAAATAAAAGCCTGTTGTTGGATTGGGCGAACAGGGAAGAAAAACTGAGAGGTAAGTCTCAGATTGAGGCAGAACTTCATTGATCTGCGCAATTGGCGGGGTTGAAATGAACACAATCGACCACATGCCCGGGGCTGGATATTGCACCAGACCAATGCGCCGAAACGATGTGCCCGATTGGCTGAAAATGGTTTCAAAAATCTGCTTCACGCTGCGATAGAGGCCGCGCACAATGGGCATGCCATCAAGCATGCCCTCGCCAAGAGTGAGCAGGGTCCGCCCGGCAATATTGGTGGCCAGAAAACCCAGCAGAACAAGGCCCATGATCGCCAAGAGCACGCCCGTGCCAGGCACACGCACAGGCAAATAGACATCCGGCCATAAGCTTGGCGGCACCAGCGGCTTGACCCATTGATCCACCGTATTGACGAACCACCAGACCAGCCAAATCGTCACCGCCAAAGGTCCGGCAATGACCAGACCGGCAAGGAACCAATTGCGCAAACGCGCAAACAGACCCGCTTGCTTGGGCGGTGCATGAGGGGGCGGAAAAATGGGCTGCGAATCGGGTGAATGCAGGTCTGAGGGCACGGGCAAGACTCGATTGAGATTCTATGCAGAGTGAACCCAAATGCCGCCTATGGCAATAGGTTTAAGCCTCACGCCAGCTTCCTGATCACCCGCCTGTGTTGCAGGCCACCCCAACGAGGATGGGACAAGCACCAATGGAGCAGGAGAGCAGACAAACAAGCTGCATTGCTAACTAAATCTGCTACTGATAAATTCATGTTTGAGCATTGCCTGTATTTCAACACCACATCGCTGGCTCGCCAGCTAGAGCGGGA
>CAIVAX010000293.1 GCA_903903935.1 uncultured Hyphomicrobiales bacterium
ATTGGCTAGATTCAGCTTTTGATCAAGCTGAGCTTGGGAGGCGACGGATTGTTGGACGAGGGTGCGTGTGCGCTCAAGATCGGTGGTGGTGAAGGTCACATTGGCTTCAATCTGGGCGATCTGACTTTGGCTTTGGGCAATCGCGGCATCAGCCCTTGCTAATCCAGCATCTGATTGGGCGAGCAAAGCATCCAATTGTTCACGCGATAGGCGGGCCAGAACATCGCCTTTTTTTACTTTGTCACCTTCCTCGACCAGAATCTCGGTGATCCGCAGGCCCTCAATTTCTGGCCCAACCATCACTTCATTGCGCGGGACAAGCGTGCCGGTCACAGTGACGCTTTCGACAACTTCTTTTTGAAAGGCAGTTGAGACGCTAACCGCTGGGGCGCGATTTTGCGATAGAGCCGCCTGTTTGGCGGAGACTGGCGGATTGGTTTGTGCCGCAGCGGGAGAAAGGCTTGCAAGCAGAGGCACGCAGAGCAAAGAAAGCTTAGACAATTTCATCAGATATGCTCCTGCGCCAATTCATTCGTGTCATCAACTTCTCTCTGTCCATCTAGGGCAGAGGAAGTGGGATGCAAGATGGTCTTTAATGTATTCAAAAGTTGAGTGCCCATGCCAGTGAGATCAAATTCAGGATCGGTGGCTTTTTGGCAAAAGAAGCCATCGGCAATCATGAGAATGACACTCACGGATTCGCTGATCGGCAGGGCCGGTGTGATGCGCCCATCCGCCTTGGCTTTGATGACCAATTGATGAACAGAGTCCCGCAAAGCTGCTTTGAAGCGCAGATGCGTGTGGCGAATGGTGGGATTGCGGGTTGCCTCGGCGCAAATCTCTAGCCAGAGCGCTGCCTTATGCGGCGGCTGATTGGCAACGCAATTTTCAAAAAGCTGCGCCAAAGTCTCATTAAAATCGCGGGCATTACCAAAAGTAGCGAAATGACCGAGAAACTCCTCCCGATCGCGCTCTGTCAGGCCCTCGATCAATTGTTCCTTGGATTCAAAATAGACATAGAGAGCCCCCGCGCTAATGCCGGCCTTGGCGCAAATGTCCTGCATTGTGGTGCGATGAAAGCCCTGTTGGGCAAAGCATAGCTCTGCCGCATCCAAGATGCGGTTGCGGCGGGTGGTCTGTTGTTCCGAAGAGAGGCGGGGCAAGGGAATATGATCAAAAACGAACGTTCATTCATTTTTCATGAGCAGGTTCTTTTGTCAAGCCCCTGCCTCTGGTGGAAAATGCGCGCAGGCTTTTCTCGGGCGAGCTGGCGCAGGCTGTGTGGCCACCAAGCCAAAGCTTTGGGGGAAGTCTTGAGAAGGAGATTGGACGATAGTCTGAACTCTTATATATTAAGACCCAGTAAAGCTAACCGGATCGCACCGGATCTTAGGGAGGATAGAATGAGCAAGACAGCCAAGGCCCGCAACATTGCGAGCCGCTTTATGAGTGCAGTGGCGCTGGGTGCGCTGATGAGTGGACCAGCGCTGGCGCAAAAGGCGCAAGATACATTGCGCATTGGCGCCTATCAGCCCATTGCCATTATCGATGCTTTGTATGATCCCCAGCCGCAGAGCAATCTGATGGATCGCGTCGTCTTCGACACTCTCGTGGTGTATGATTCTGATAATCGCAAGATTGCTCCTAGCCTCGCTGAATCCTGGTCGCAGATTGATCCGCTCACCTATGAATTCAAACTGCGCAAGGATGTGAAATTCCATGACGGCACGCCAATGGATGCCGATGATGTGGTCTATACCGTCAATTTCGTTAACGATCCGGAGGCCAAATTCCGCTTTAAAGAACAGCGCTTTGGTCAGTTCGCGGGCGCTCAGAAGATTGACCAATATACGGTGCGGATCAAAACCAAGACCGTGTTTGCGCCTTTCTTGCCGCGCCTGACAACGATTTTGCCGATCCTGCCGTCCAAATATCACAGCAAGCTGGCTGATAAGGCGGCCTTTGGTCGCGCGCCCATTGGCACAGGCCCCTATAAGGCCACACAGGTTGATCCCAATAAGGGCGTCATTCTGGTTAAAAATCCCGACTTCAGACATGGCAATGCAGGCCATCCTGAAGCCAAGATCAGCAAGATCGTCTTTGAACCCATACCTGATGCGCAGACGCAATTGGCGCGCATGATGGTGGGTCAGCAAGATATGATGTATGATGTGCCCAATGATTTGGCTGATGCGTTGAAATCCAACCCGGCTATTGAAATCAGCGTGCGCCCGTCGATCCAGTTTACCTATCTGGCTTTGGATGCAGCGGGCCGCACACCCAATTCACCCTTCAAAGATAAGCGCGTGCGCGAAGCCATTATTCGTGGCATTGATCGCCAAGCCATAACCAATGCTTTGCTGCCCAAAGACATTGCATCCATGCCGTTTCAAATGGGCATGTGCCATCCTTGGCATATTGCCTGCGCGACCAGCGTTCCGCCAGCCTCTTACAATCCCGATCTTGCCAAAAAACTGCTGGAAGAAGCGGGCGTCAAAGATCTCAAGTTCAGCATTGCAGCTTGGGGTCCCTCACGCGCAGTGGCGGAAGCTGTCACGGGTCAATTGCGCCGCATTGGCGTGAATGCGTCGGTGGATGCAATGACCATCAATGCCTTTGTGGGCAAGCGTCAGGCGGGTGAATTGCAGGCCTTCCTTGTGTTGTGGGATAATGGCGGCGGCGCACCGGATGTGGAATCCACAGCTGGATTCTTCTATGAGCCGGGTGATCGCAATTACAATGGCGACAAGGAATTGTCCGAATTGATGGAAAAGGCTCAGAGCGAGCTCGATCCCGCCAAGCGCGAAGGTCTCTATCGCAGCATGTTTGATAAAGCCAATGAGCGCAGCTATTCCATGCCTATCTCGCCCATTCCTTCGGTGATCGCACATTCCAAAGATGTGAAGATTCCTGTCGGCGGCACCAAAAAGCCCGAAGGCTTCATGTTCAATATGCTGGAATGGAAATAATCCTCAAGCCGATTGGCTGAGAGTTACAAGCATCAGGGCGCCTTGGGCGCCCTTTTGTTTTCCTCAAGCGCTTTGTCGCGTCTTTCTCAAAAGCTCGACTTAGGCTGGAATAAGCTGTCCATCAACAAGCATAACGCTGCGCTGGGCGAGGCGCGCGCAGACCTCGCGATCATGTGAAATGAGAATCATGCTTTGCGGCAGGTTCTCTAAACTATCTAACAAATGTTGGCGCGAGGCCTCATCGAGCCCATTGGTGGGTTCATCCAAG
>CAIVAX010000294.1 GCA_903903935.1 uncultured Hyphomicrobiales bacterium
CATTTCGAAAAGCCGTTTCGCGCAGCTTTTGAAAGCGGTCTATATACCAATCTTCCAAGCTTACATCGTCAGCATCAAGATAAATCGAGAAATCAAAAAAATCAGAGACGAAAGGAACCTCGCCCCCTGCAGTATTGGGCATCAAAACATTCAAACCCTCAACGATCAGAATATCGGGCCGATCAATCAGGATCTGATCACCTAAAACCACATCATAGGTCAAATGCGAATAGACAGGGGCAGTCACATTGCGCTTACCTGCTTTGATATCAGATAAAAATCGTATCAATGACACGCCATCATAGCTTTCAGGAAAGCCCTTGCGGTTCATCAATCCTTGTTCTTCGAGAACAGAATTTGGAAACAAAAATCCATCTGTCGTAATCAGATCAACCTTTGGTGTATTTGTCCATCGGGACAGAAGCGCTTGCAAGACACGCGCTGTGGTCGATTTGCCGACAGCAACAGAACCAGCAACGGCGATGATATAGGGCATCTTTTCATCTTCAGCGCCTAGAAACCTTTGCGTGGCTTTGAAGAGGCCCTGCGTAGCGGCAACATAAAGGGCTAGTAAGCGCGAAAGCGGCAGATAAATTTCAGCAACTTCTTCGAGCGAGATTTTCTCATTCACAGATTGTAAGCGCGCAAGATCTGTCGAGCTTAACGTCAGTGGTGTGTCAGCTCGCAAACCAGCCCATTCTGATCGCGTGAAATGACGATATGTCGACAGACTATCCAGTAGAGGAATCTCTTCTGGCTCATAATTAGCCATGGCGAGAATTCTTCTCTTCAATACCAGACTGGGCTGTTCTTTTCTGCAGCTCTGCCATCACATCTTTCAAAGACACATGAGCAGATTTAAGCATGACCAGCAGATGATAAAGAACATCGGCAGATTCGTTGATGATTGCGGCGCGATCCTTTTGCATGACAGCGATGATAGCTTCGACAGATTCCTCACCAAATTTCTTGGTTGTTTTATGGATACCAGCATCCAGCAAAGACTTGGTATAAGATGTTTTTGAATCAGCGCTCACTCGATCTGCAATAATCTGATCAAGGTCGTTCAACGAAAAATGAGTCATACGCAGATCCACTTCAAATCAGTCCATACGCATCGGAAGACCCGCTTCGATCATATGCTCTTTTGCTTGTCTTATTGTATATTCACCAAAATGAAAAATAGACGCAGCAAGAACAGCCGTTGCATGTCCTTCGCGAATTCCCTCTACTAAATGATCAAGATTGCCAACGCCTCCTGAGGCAATCAGCGGCACTTTGATCGAGTCAGAAATTTTGCGGGTCAAGGCGAGATCAAAACCAGATTTGGTTCCATCCCGATCCATTGAGGTCAGGAGAATTTCACCTGCCCCCAGTTCAACAACTTCCCTAGCATAGGCAATCGCATCAAGCCCGGTTGGGGTGCGCCCGCCATGGGTAAAGATCTCCCAATGTCCAGGCGAGGTCTGTTTTGCATCAATTGCAACAACAATGCATTGACTTCCAAATTTTTCGGCGGCCTCTTTGACAAAATTTCGATTGTTCACGGCAGCCGTCATGATCGATACTTTATCAGCGCCGGCCAGCAATAATTTGCTGATGTCTTGAATGTCTTTAATGCCGCCGCCGACTGTTAAGGGCATGAAACAGGCTTCAGCTGTTCGTTGCACCACATCTAATATGGTCCCACGTTTTTCATGGCTGGCCGTAATATCTAGGAAGCATAATTCATCTGCGCCGGCCTTATCATAAGCCATAGCGCTTTCGACAGGATCGCCCGCATCGCGCAGATCAACAAAATTGACCCCCTTCACAACCCGGCCATCTTTCACATCCAAACAGGGAATCACGCGATATTTAAGCACGCAGGCTCTCCCGATGTGCCCTGATTAAGCTCAAAGCCTCAGAGGGATTCAATCGACCATCATAAAGCGCACGTCCAGAAATCGCTCCTGCCAAACGATGGCAATCAGGTTGCAATAAACGTTTCACATCCTCCAAAGAGGCCAACCCCCCCGAAGCAATAACGGGGATGGATACAGCTTCTGCGAGCTCAAGCGTGGACTCAATGTTCAAACCTTTGAGGTCACCATCTCTGGAAATGTCGGTATAAATAATAGCCGCTACGCCCACATCTTCAAAACGACGGCCGAGTTCCTTGGCTGTGATTTGTGAAGTTTTGGCCCAGCCATCTACAGCAACAAGTCCAGCTCTGGCATCAATGCCCACTGCGATTTTGCCCTTATGGAGTCTGGACGCTTCGCGAACAAGATCAGGATCTTTCACCGCAGCAGTACCGATGATGACGCGGCTAATCCCTTTATCAAGCCAACCTTCAATCGTTCTCATATCGCGAATGCCGCCGCCTAATTGCACTGGCATTTTCACTTTGGACAAAATGCCATCGACAGCTTTGGCATTCATCGGGCGACCAGCAAAGGCGCCATCCAAATCAACCACATGCAGATATTCAAAACCCTGATCCTCGAAATCCCTCGCTTGCGCAGGCGGGTCAATGTTGAAGACGGTTGCTCGATCCATATCGCCATGGACCAAGCGGACGCATTCTCCTTCTTTGAGATCAATCGCGGGAAACAGGATCATGGACGCCACGCAAGGAAGTTTGAAATGAGGGCAAGGCCCAGCTTCTGACTTTTTTCAGGATGAAATTGGGTTCCAACAATATTGTCTCGTCCAACCATGGCGACGATAGAGCCTCCATAGTCAGTCTCGGTCAAGACTTCAGATTCATGCTGAGGCTTGAACTGAAAGGAATGGACAAAATAGGCATGCAAGCCATTTGGGCCAGTTGGAATGTCTTTCAAAAGCGGATGATCAAGCCTTGGGCTCAGCGTATTCCATCCCATATGAGGGACTTTTAGGCTGGCATCTTGAGGCTGGATCAAGGCAACATCACCTTTGATCCAGTCAAATCCAGGCGTGGTCACATGTTCCAATCCCCGCGTTGCCAGCAATTGCATGCCAACGCAAATGCCCAGAAATGGCATTCCTCTTTTGAGGACGGCTTCTTCCAGCGCCTCTAACATGCCGGGAGTTGAGGTAAGGCCCCGCTTGCAATCAGCAAAAGCTCCAACGCCCGGCAAGACGACCCGATCTGCCCGGCGAATAGCGTCGGGATCAGCCGAGACTTGAATGATGTCTGCGCGATTGGACAAAGCGGCGGCGCGCTCTAAGGCCTTTTTGGCCGAATGGAGATTGCCCGAGCCATAATCTATCAGGATAATGCTCACTGGCCAGTCTCCAGCATGGGAAACATCTCTGGAGTAGATTTGTAAGACGTTGATTTATTTTTAATATCTTCTGATTTTGGCAAATCCACATTAATGGTCCGAAAATAGATGTCCTCAGCATCTCTCAGTCTATCAGCCGCGATGAGCCCGGTCATGTGATAGCCTCGGTTGAGTAAAGATTGCTCTTTCATCCGATTGCCCTCAAGACCCAAAAACCAGGCCGAGCCAAGACCGGCAGAAACAATCAGAAGCGTGTCCAATTCGAGATGATTTTGAGCAACCAATAAGAGCGCCAAGGCAGCGAACCAGAATGCGAAGCCGAGCCAATGACGGATAAATCCAAGCCATAACGGGCCTAAAAAGAAAGCGGACCAGCAAAAGCCATCCGATAGGAACACGGTCCTATCAGAAAGGTCTTGGGATTCCGCGGAGGTTTCGAGGGACAAGGCTGTAAAAACGACCATAAAAGCTCTTTAGAGAACCCCTTTGGTGGATGGGATTTGATCTTTTTGGCGAGCATCAATGCTGGCTGCATGCCGAAGAGCACGAGCCACGGCTTTGAAGCAGGTTTCTGCAATATGGTGATCGTTCACACCATAGAGCGTTTCGATATGCAGGGTAATTCCTGAATTCATAGCAAAAGCCTGGAAAAACTCCCGAACGAGCTGCGTATCAAACTCACCAATCTTGGCGCTGCCAAATTGTGTGTTGAAGATAAGAAAGGGGCGGGCCGAAATATCAAGACAGGTCCTTGTCAGGGTCTCGTCCATGGGCAAATGCACATCGGCATAGCGCACAATACCCTTCAAATCCCCCAGGGCTTTTTTCACAGCCTGCCCCAGAGCAATGCCCGTATCCTCGACCGTATGGTGAAAATCGATGTGCAAATCGCCCTTGGCGACGATTTTAATATCCATCAGGGAATGACGCGCCAATTGATCCAGCATGTGATCAAAAAAGCCGATCCCGGTGGAAATATCTGACAAACCCGAGCCGTCAATCGAGACTTCGGCAAGAATGTCGGTTTCGCGAGTTTTGCGCTCGATTTTGGCACTGCGCATATGGGGGCCTCAGATGTGTGATACAGGCTTCTACCAAGCTCTTAGCCTGAATGCTACCCCGACATTATCCTTGCTTAGGGCTGTTTTGGCGGCTAGATCATGCAGCTGAGTCCAAACCCAAACAAAGTCCAATTCAGGAGCCTGAGAGCCGACCATGGCAGAGCCGCAATCTGCATCATCAGGCTGGCATGCAACAACAATCGTGCTGGTGCGCAAAGGCACTCAGATTGTGATGGGGGGCGATGGTCAGGTGAGCCTTGGTGCAACCATTATTAAAGGCAATGCACGCAAGGTCCGCCGACTGGGCAAGGGCGATGTTCTGGCCGGTTTTGCAGGAGCAACTGCTGATGCTTTCACCCTCTTTGAGCGGCTGGAAGGCAAGCTTGAACAATATCCAAGTCAATTATTGCGGGCTTCGGTCGAGTTGGCCAAGGAGTGGCGAACGGATCGCTATTTGCGTCGGCTAGAAGCGATGATGTTGGTCGCAGACTTAAAAACGGGCCTCATTCTCTCTGGCAATGGCGATGTGCTGGAGCCTGAAATCACTGAGCATGGCAGTGTCATGGCCATTGGATCGGGAGGCAATTACGCTTTGGCAGCAGCCAGAGCTCTCATGCCCATGGATCTGACAGCAGAGGAGATTGTCAAACGGGCGATGAAGATTGCGGCAGATATTTGTGTTTATACGAACCAAAATCTAGTAGTTGAAAAGCTTGAACAGAACTGAAGCCCTTCTTGTGTTCACAGAGGATTGCCTATGACCGACCTGTCTCCCCGTGAGATTGTCTCGGAACTTGACCGGTACATCGTTGGCCAAAATGCTGCCAAGCGAGCCGTTGCGATTGCGCTGCGCAATAGATGGCGCCGGCTGCGTTTAGAAGGGCAAATGCGCGAAGAGGTACTGCCCAAAAATATATTGATGATTGGCCCCACAGGATGCGGCAAGACAGAAATTTCACGTCGCTTGGCTAAATTGGCCAATGCTCCCTTTCTGAAAGTCGAAGCCACGAAATTCACCGAAGTTGGATATGTTGGGCGTGATGTCGAACAGATCATTCGCGATTTATTGGAAGTTGGCATTGCTTTGGTTAAGGCCGCCAAAAGCAAGGATGTGGAAGCCAAAGCCCATTTGGCAGCAGAAGAACGAATACTGGACGCTTTGGTCGGTGCAGGGTCTTCGTCAGCCACACGTGAGTCCTTCCGCAAGAAACTGAGGTCAGGAGAGCTCGACGAAAAAGAAGTCGAAATTGAAGTATTAGATTCTTCGTCGACTCTTCCCATGGTTGAATTACCCAATATGCAGGGAGCCAGTGTCGGCGCTTTTTCTGTTGCAGATTTGTTTGGCAAATCTTTTGGTCGTCAAACTAAAACTCAAAAGGTGCGAGTTGTCGATGCACATGAGCCGCTGATCAAGGAAGAGACAGAAAAACTTATCTATCAGGATCGATTGATTAAGGACGCAATTCGCGAAGTTGAGAATAATGGAATTGTCTTTCTTGATGAAGTAGACAAAATTTGCGGTCGTGAGGGACGATCCGGTTCAGATGTTTCGCGCGAAGGCGTGCAGCGGGATCTTCTCCCTTTGATCGAGGGCACAAGCGTGTCAACAAAACATGGTCAGGTGAAAACAGATCATATTCTCTTTATTGCCTCAGGTGCGTTTCACGTCTCTAAGCCTTCAGATCTTCTGCCTGAATTGCAGGGCAGATTGCCAATTCGCGTTGAATTGCAGCCTTTGCTAGAGGATGATTTCAAGAGAATTTTGACCGATACGGAAGCTAGCCTCATCAAGCAATATGTTGCGATGATGCAGACGGAAAATGTCAGTATCGTCTTTTCTCCAGAATCCATCGATGCTTTGGCCAAAATTGCAGTTCAGGTCAATGAGTCGGTTGAAAATATAGGCGCCCGACGCCTGCATACGATAATTGAGCGCGTGCTGGATGAAATCAGCTATTCTGCCCCGGATCGTGCTGGAGAGACCGTTCACATTGATGCTGGCTATGTAGAGCGCAATCTTGGTGATCTTGCCAGAAATACCGATCTGAGCCGATATATCCTCTAAGGAGAGTGCAATGAGCTTCTTAGAAGTGTATAGTTTGGCCTATCCAATATGCGGAGTGTGAGAGATGACGAAGTTTCCTGAATTGGTCTTTTCAGGTGTTCAGCCAACGGGCAATCTGCATCTTGGAAATTATCTAGGCGCAATCGTCAAATTTGTTGAACTGCAAAATTCTCATCAATGCATTTTTTGTGTTGTGGATTTGCACGCGATAACTGTCGCGCAAAATCCCAATGAGCTGAAATCCAACATCAGAGAAGTCACCGCCGCTTTTATTGCAGCTGGCATAGATCCTGAAAAGCATATTGTGTTTAACCAAAGTCAGGTGCCTGAACATGCCGAGCTCGCTTGGGTGTTCAATTGTGTGGCGCGCATTGGCTGGCTCAATCGCATGACGCAGTTCAAAGAAAAGGCTGGCAAAGATCGTGAAAATGCCTCAGTTGGCCTTTATGCTTATCCTACTTTGATGGCAGCTGACATCTTGGTCTATCGGGCAACACATGTACCGGTGGGCGAAGATCAAAAGCAGCATTTGGAATTAGCCAGAGACATAGCTCAAAAATTTAATACTGATTTTTCACAGAGCATTGCTGACTCAGGTTTTGGCGAGGCTTACTTCCCCATGCCAATCCCCCTCATTCAAGGTCCTGCTACCCGAGTAATGAGCTTGCGCGATGGCAGTAAGAAAATGTCAAAATCCGATACTTCAGATTATTCGCGCATCAATCTGACGGACGACCCTGAGACCATTGCCCAGAAGGTCAGAAAAGCCAAAACAGATTCAGATGCCCTGCCCTCAGAAATAGAGGGGCTCATCAAGCGTCCTGAGGCTGAGAATTTGGTTTCTATTTTTGCTTCTCTCAACAATCAATCCAAAGCGGATGTTTTGAGCGATTTTGGGGGGAAGAATTTTTCAAGCTTTAAGGCGGCTCTTGTCGATCTCGCCGTGCTTAAATTAGGCCCTATTGGTCTGGAAATGGCTAGATTGAAGAAGGATGAAGCCTATATAGATCAGGTCTTATCCAAAGGCTCGCATAGAGCGCGTGAAATAGCGTCTCAGACCATGAAGGATGTGAAAAGCATATTGGGGTTCATCCAATAAGCTGAAATGGTCAGTCGGCATAAATTAAATTATATGATCTCTTTATAGGAGCGGGTTGCATGTTCATACAAACTGAGACAACACCAAATCCATCAACGCTGAAATTTCTGCCGGGCAAAACGGTTATGTCGAAAGGCACGGCTAATTTTACTGATGAGACTGAGGCTCAGAAATCACCTTTGGCCAACGCACTTTTCATGGTCAAGGGCGTGCAATCGGTCTTCTTTGGAAGCGACTTTATCTCCGTTACAAAATCGGATGGGGAATGGCAGCATTTGAAGCCTGCAGTTCTGGGCGCAATTATGGAGCATTTTACCTCTGCCGCTCCACTCTTTGCTGATGAGGACGCACAGGACCATGAAGCTGGCGAAGAGTTCTTTGAGCCTGAGGATGCACAAACAGTAATGGGTATTAAGGAATTGCTTGTAACACGTATTCGCCCAGCTGTTGCAGGCGATGGCGGTGATATTGTCTTCAAAGGCTATCGGCAGGGCATAGTCTATCTAACTATGAAAGGCGCGTGTTCAGGCTGTCCTTCATCAACAGCGACTTTGAAAAATGGCATACAAAATCTTTTGCGCCATTATTTGCCTGAGGTTGTTTCCGTCGAACAGATGTAACTTCAGGGATTGAACAGCTGATATGAAAATTCTGGCCATTGATACAGCTCTTCAAGCTTTATCTGTCTGTGTCTCGCAGAATAATCCAGATATTCAGACTCATTCTGAAACGATCCAAATGTTGCGTGGCCAGGCCGAGGCTCTGATGCCGACAATTGAGCGCATGCTCGCAAAAGCGCAGATGGAAGTCTCGGATCTCGATCGTATTGCAGTTACGATTGGTCCAGGCTCCTTTACAGGCATCAGAGTTGGGCTTGCTGCCGCCAAAGCTCTTGGTCGCGTCTGTCAAAAGCCAGTTCTGGGCATATCAACTTTGGCGGTCTTAGCTGCCCCGCTTATCGAAAAGCAGCAAGGGGATATGATTGTGAGTGCGATTGATGCACGCCACGACCATATTTATATGCAAGTTTATACCGGCACAGGCCGCTCGGTTTTTGGACCGAAGATCATCTCACTGCGCGATGCAATTCGAATGATCGGCTCTGGCCCCATTCAATGCGTTGGCAATGGTTCTGCCCTTTTGGCTCAAATTGCGGAAATGGCAGAAATAAAAGCGCAGATCATTGAGGATTCATCTATACCAAAGATCGAATATGTTGCCCGCCTCGGCATGCTTGCCGATCCGCATCATGCCATACCAAGGCCCCTTTATCTCAAAGCGCCGGATGCCAAGCTGTTGAGTGAGCAACCTTCCCACATGGCTTCAGCCTGATTGGAGAGAGAAGTGTTTTGGGAAGCCAAAGACCTAAATATCAATATTGAGCCGCTTCTCAATGTCAGCTCTGCAGATTGTGTGCGTCTCCATAAAGAAGGCTTTCTGCATGCCTGGAGTGAATCTGAATTTGAAACTCTGTTATCCTCTGCCAATATTACAGCGGACGGTGTTTTTCTCAGCCAATCAAAAAGATTAATTGGATATGTCTTATCCAGGCGGGTTTTGGACGAGGCTGAAATACTGACCATTGTGATGGACCAAAAATATAGAAACAAAAAACTAGCCACAAGCCTACTTCAGTTTCATCTGGAAAGCTTGATCAAACAAGCTATCAAAAGACTGTTTTTAGAAGTTGCCGAAACCAATCAAGCGGCGCGAAAACTATATGAAGGTCTCGATTTTTCGATCATTGGTGAACGCCAGGGCTATTATAGAAGTGAAAATGGCGAACGTCTGAAAGCCTATGTGATGAGTAAAAATCTTTAGGATCTCAAAACATGGCAAGTGCAAAGTGCTCAGGGATAGATCATCATGACTAAGAAGAAGCTGTTTGTGAAGTCATTTGGCTGTCAGATGAATGTCTATGATTCCACGCGTATGATCGATACGCTTGTGGGAGTTGGCTATGAAGAAAGCCAATCTGAACATTCAGCAGATCTTATCATTTTGAACACTTGCCATATTCGAGAAAAAGCTTCGGAAAAGATCTTCTCCGAATTAGGCAAGCTTCGTGTTTATAAAGAGGGAAGACATAAAGAAGGCCTGCAAACACGTATCGCAGTTGCAGGCTGTGTCGCGCAAGCTGAAGGCGGCCAAATCATTAAGCGCGAGAAATCTGTAGATCTCGTCATTGGGCCTCAAAATTATCATCGTTTGCCAGATTTACTCAATCGGTTGGACTCAGAAACTGCCCTTGTTGATACGGAATTTCCTGCTGAAGAGAAATTTGACTTTCTCCCCTATCCAACAGAAGAAAAAACAAGATCACGTGGCATTTCGGCCTTTGTAACTATTCAGGAAGGGTGCGACAAATTCTGCGCCTTTTGTGTTGTGCCCTATACAAGAGGGGCAGAAAATTCACGCCCCGTTGAGAAGATAATTGAGGAGATTAAAAATCTCGCACAATCTGGTGTTTGCGAACTCACTCTTTTAGGCCAGAATGTGAATGCTTATTCTGGCCCAAACAGAGTCGATCAAAGCGTCTCACTGGCGGGCTTAATTCAACTCATCTCAGAAATCCCCGGCATCAAGCGCATTCGCTATATGACCAGTCATCCTAATGATATGCAGGCAGACCTCATTGCAGCGCACGCTAATCAAAAAGCCTTAATGCCCTTTTTGCATCTGCCCGTTCAATCAGGTTCAGATCATATTTTGGCGGCGATGAATCGCAAACATACGGCGCAGGACTATCTTGATCTGATCAAAACCATACGTACATCCAATCCTGACATTGCGCTCTCATCCGACTTCATCGTCGGCTTTCCCGGAGAAACAGAAGCTGATTTTGAGGCTACGCTTGAATTGATAAGGCAGGTTCGATTCGCCAGTAGCTATTATTTTAAATATTCGCCCAGAATCGGCACCCCAAGCGCTGATCTGACCGACCAGATCTCCGAGACCGTCATGCAAAGCAGGTTCACGAGATTACAAGACTTAGTGGAAGCCCAGAGGCGTGAGTTTAATCACAGCATGAAAGGCAAGATCCTTGAGGTCTTGGTCGAGAAGAAGGGCAAATATGAAGGTCAAATTATGGGCAAGTCCCCCTATATGCAGCCCGTTCACGTTAGGGCATCTGATGAGTTGATTGGCCAGCTGATCAAAGTAGAAATAACTGATATTTCTACAAATTCCCTCTTTGGGAACATTGTTGATCAAGCCGTCCTTTAACTGAAGTGGCCCAGATGACCTTCGATATGACTCTTCTTATTTGCCTCGCCGCATGCGATGGTATGAGAATCACGCGATAGGTGTGGGAGATCTAATGGACCCTTATCAGACAACGCTATCTTTTGACGAAAACCGGCTCGTAAGCCTTGTGTTTGGCCAATATGATCAAAATGTAGCACGTATTGAACGGCGTCTGGGTGTTGTCACTCATCTCAATGGCAATCACATTATCATTAAAGGCCCCATGGAAGCTTGCGAGCGAGCCAAACAGGTTCTTCAATCTCTCTATGAGCGCGTCAAAACGGATCAGTCCATTTCTCTTGGCGACGTAGATGGTGCTATTCAGGAAACAGGCTCGCAGGGATCTTTATTTCCAGCTGATACGGAAGCCTCACGACAGGCGTTTGATCAAATTGCAACTCGCAAGCGAGGCGTCAGGGCAAGAAACCGCGCGCAGGATCTTTATCTGCGGCTTTTGAAAAAGAAAGAATTGGTTTTTGCTGAAGGCCCGGCAGGAACTGGCAAGACCTGGCTTGCCGTCGGGCATGCGGTTTCTCTTCTCGAAAAGGGATTAGTTGAGCGTTTGATCTTATCAAGACCTGCTGTTGAGGCGGGCGAAAAATTAGGATTCCTTCCAGGCGACATGAAAGATAAAGTCGATCCCTATTTGCGGCCCATTTATGATGCTCTGTATGACTTCATGGAAGCCAGAATTGTTGATCGTGGCTTACAGACAGGAATGATAGAAGTAGCGCCTCTCGCCTTCATGCGTGGCCGCACTCTAACCAATTCCTGCGTTTTGCTGGATGAAGCGCAAAATGCCACCTCTATGCAGATGAAAATGTTTCTCACCAGATTGGGAGAAAACTCTCGCATGATTGTGACAGGTGATCCCACACAAGTGGATTTGCCTAATGGGCAGCGCTCAGGCTTGATTGAGGCTGTAAAATTATTGTCGGGAATCGATGCCATTGGTCATGTCAGATTTAGAGATGAAGATGTCGTCAGGCATGAACTGGTCAGACAGATTGTTACAGCTTATGAATCGGCATCTGACAAGTGAAACGGATTTCTCTTCACCTCGAAATTATTATTGAGAGTGAGCTTTGGAAGTCTGCACCTATCCCCCAACACCTTTTAAAAATGAGCGCTGAAAAGGCTCTAGAGCTTGGATGTGACGATTTTGATCTCCCTTTCGAGATCAATCTGCTTTTGTGTGATGATGCAAGAATGCAGACATTAAATAAGTCATGGCGAGAGCAGGATAAACCAACCAATGTTTTATCTTTTCCAGCGGCTTTCACTTCGCCTGACGAAAAGGATTTTCTGGGTGATATAGCCCTAGCGTATGAGACAATCGAGCGTGAGGCCCTGCAAGAGCATAAAACCTTTCAAGATCATCTTGCACATCTGGTGGTTCATGGTGTTCTCCATCTTTTAGGTTTTGATCATATGACAGATGAAGAGGCAGAAGAGATGGAGGAATTAGAGCGCCAAATTCTCGCACAAATGGGAATTACAGACCCCTATTCACCTTTATAAGAAATTTGAAAAGCAAAGGACGTCATGACTAGCCCAACTCATAGTCAAAATGGTGACCACAAAAAGGACGCTTCAAGTCTTTTGACTCGGCTCAAAGCCTTTTTGGGGATGGAAGAAGCGTCCGTGCGTCAGGATCTACAAGAAGTTCTGGACGAAGCAAAAACAGATGATGCTTTGTCGGAGCAAGAAAGAACCATTCTCAATAACGTTCTCAAATTGCATCAAGTTAGAATCCGAGATGTGATGATTCCACGTGCCGATATCATCGGCTTGTCGTTGGATAGTCCACTTGATCACATTCTTGCAACTTTCAGGGCTGCCGAACATTCGCGTCTGCCCGTTTACAATGAAACTCTCGATGATCCAAGAGGCATGCTGCATATTCGAGACTTTGTAGATTACATCGCTTCAGCGGCAACCCGATCAACACAAGTGATCATGACGGGGTCCCAGACTAAGTCCCCTCAGTTAGCTGAAGCCAAGATGGAATTTGATCACATAGATTTATCAATCGAATTACAATCAACCAAACTTATTCGTCCCGTTCTGTTTGTACCAGGCTCCATGCCAGCTTTGGACTTACTCGTAAAAATGCAATCCTCGAGAACCCATATGGCGCTGGTCATTGACGAATATGGCGGCACCGAAGGGCTGGTCTCTTTAGAAGATATTGTCGAGGTCATCGTGGGCGATATCGCTGATGAGCACGATGATATGCTCGTCTCTACGGTCGAAAAATTGAGTGACGGATCGCTTTTAGCAGACGCTAGAACCTCTTTAGATGAGATTGGCTCGATTCTTGAGTATGATTTGAAAGACCTAAATGCCGAGGCTGACATTGATACAATCGGTGGTTTGGTCGCAATGATCGCTGGACGTGTTCCTAGCCGAGGAGAAATCATCAAAATGGACGATGTGCTTGAATGTCAAATCCTCGAGGCCGATCCCAGGCGAATTAAAAAGGTCAAATTACGTATGAAGTCATCTAGCAGCTAGATCTAAGAATAGTTAAAGCCGTAATGAAGTGGCTGATGGGAGTCCATGATTTGCTGATTTAAGATTTTGCTCTTTATAATCAATTTTGATTCATTCTATAGGGTCACCTGAATGCTGTTTTCTATTGCTCATGAGATCATCCTTGCCTGGGGTTGGAAGAGGAGACTAATTGCTTTTTTATCTGGTTCGATTGGAGTCTTATCTTTAGCACCCTTCGGCTTCATGCCAGCCATGCTTGTGTCTTTAACCGTCGCAATTTGGCTGATTGATGGAAGCGTGGCGCAAAATCCTAACCGAGATTATTCTCAAAAACCAATCCTCAATTTGGCTATGCTCATTGATGCGGCAGGGATTGGGTGGTGGTTTGGCTTTGGTTATTTTGTTGCAGGCATTTGGTGGTTAGGATCTGCCTTTCTCGTTGATGCAGCTGAATTTGCCTGGGCTATGCCTTTTGGTATTTTAGGTTTACCGGCGGTCTTGGCAATCTTTCATGCATTTGGGTTTATGACGGCACGCATTTTATGGACTTCATCATCATATCGAATTTTTGCACTCGCTGCAGGCCTTGGTCTTTCAGAGTGGTGCCGTGGTCACTTCTTTACAGGATTTCCCTGGAACACCTATGGAATGGCCTTAATTGAAAATATTCATTCAGCCCAATCTGCCAGTCTTTTTGGTCTCTATGGCTTAACACTCCTCACGATTGTTATTTTCTCATCACCTGCAACCTTGATTGATAGAAAAACAACACGATCAAATCTTGCTTTACGCGAAGAAATAAAAATCAGCTCAGTCGTTACATCTGCCGCAGCCCTAATTTGTATTTTCGCTTTTGGTTATTTCAAGCTGGCTTACGTGAAAGCTGATCTTGATGAGAGAATAAAACTAAGGATCATTCAACCTAATCTGAAATTGGATGCAAGTTTCAGTTATGAGAATAAAGACACAATAGTCAAAAAATATCTCGATCTCTCTGACAGAGCGACATCACCCACAACGACAGGTATTAACGATACCACGCACTTAATCTGGCCCGAGTCGGCTTTTCCTTTTATTCTCACTCAAGAGCCAAAAATTATTCAGCAAATTGCCGATGCACTCGGCGACAAAGCAATTTTGATCACGGGTGCGGCGAGACAAGAACTACCCGCTTCATCAAAAGAGCGGAGAAGGTTTTTCAATTCGATCCAAATTGTATCTAAATTCGGTCTGGCAGAGCCTTATTATGATAAAATCCATCTCGTACCTTTTGGAGAATATCTGCCTCTTGCAGGACTTTTTGAAAAATTTGGACTTCGTCAATTTGTCCATATGCCTGGTGGTTTTGAGGCTGGATCTGGTCCCAGACACTTGTCTGTTTCTGGCCTTCCTCTTATCGAGCCTCTGATTTGTTATGAGTCTATCTTTCCAAATGAATTTGATTTTCGCGGACCCCGCGCAGGCGTCATCGTTAATCTGTCGAATGATGGATGGTTTGGAGAAACGATCGGACCTCATCAACATTTAGCCCATGCCCGATTGAAAGCGATTGAAGAAGGCTTACCGATCATTCGTGCTGCTAACAGTGGTATCTCGGCAATCATTGATCCTTATGGGAGAGTTTTAAAAAGCCTCCCCTTGGGCGCAGAAGGTGTGCTCGATGGTTTTTTACCACGTCCGACTCAAGCAACTTTCTACTCAGAGTATCGTTTCAAGATCCCCCTTCTCCTATGGATAGTTGTGTGCACTTTGTCGATGATTGGACTTCGAAAGAAGAATCAATAGGTTGATAAAATTCTTTTGTAATCTTGGCTCCCCATTGTCTGATTGACGAGACGTGTTATGATTTTCGCGGCTGGGCCACGCAGCCAAATTTTACATCGAGGGGAATATCGGTGGCCAAATCACCAAATCCGATAGATAGGCACGTAGGTAGCCGAGTTAAATTGAGAAGAAATTTGCTAGGGATGAGCCAAGAAAAACTTGGCGCTGCCCTGGGATTAAGTTTTCAACAAATCCAGAAATATGAAAAAGGAACAAATCGTATTGGGGCAAGTCGGCTTCAGCAGATTTCCAAGATTTTAAAAGTGATGCCCGCCTTCTTTTTTGAGGGCGCACCAACAGTCAGTAGTGATCCTGCCGTTGGGTTCTCAGAGGACGGCACGCCCGGTTATGTCACGGAATTTCTTTCCACTGTTGAGGGCCTTCATGTCTGTAAGGCCTTTGCCCGGATTCAAGACATAAAGGTTCGAAAACGGCTAGTGGAATTGCTTGTTTCACTGGCTGCGGCCGAAGAGGCTGGCGGCGAAGATTCTGCTTAGAGCCTGTTCTTTATATAGAACGAAATAGCTCATATGGCTTGACCTAACGAACGGGCTCTGCCAGAAAGCTGGGGTGAATAACCCTGGCGATCTGGGCTCGGAACGTTTAATTCGGGCCTGCCGACACTGTGGAGAAGGCGAGTGGCCCGCAAAAGCTATCTATTTACAAGTGAGTCTGTGTCCGAGGGCCATCCAGATAAGGTCTGTGATCGCATCTCTGATGAAGTGGTCGATCTGTTTTTCCGCGAGGGCGCTAAAGCTGGATTGGATCCCTATCAGATTCGTGTGGCTTGTGAGACGCTCGCAACGACCAATCGCGTGGTGATTGCGGGCGAGGTGCGCGGACCCAAGATCACCGAAGACACAATCATCCATGCCGCTCGTAAGGCCATTAAGGATATTGGCTATGAGCAGGATGGCTTCCATCATGAACACGCGAAGATCGAAGTGCTTCTGCATGCTCAATCGGCGGACATTGCGCAGGGCGTCGACGCCTCAAGCAATAAGGACGAAGGCGCGGGCGATCAGGGCATTATGTTTGGCTATGCCTGCCGGGAAACTCCCGAGTTAATGCCGGCCCCCATTCATTATTCGCACAAGATCCTTCGCCTGATTTCCGAAGCACGCCATGCGGGCGTTGAAAAAGTCTTGGGACCTGATGCCAAAAGCCAAGTCACGGTGCGCTATGAAAATGGCAAACCTGTTGGCGTGACGCAGATTGTTGTCTCCCATCAGCATATCGTCGAAGATCTGACCTCTGGCCAGATCCGCGACATTATCGAGCCTTATGTACGCAAAGCTCTGCCCGCCGATTGGATCACGGCTAATACGGTCTGGCACGTGAACCCCACCGGTAAATTCTATATTGGTGGCCCTGATGGCGATTGCGGGCTGACAGGCCGCAAGATCATTGTCGACACTTATGGTGGCGCAGCTCCCCATGGCGGCGGCGCCTTCTCGGGCAAGGATCCAACTAAGGTTGATAGATCTGCTGCCTATGCAGCTCGGTATTTGGCCAAGAACGTCGTGGCTGCAGGCCTTGCTGACAGATGCACTCTGCAATTGTCTTATGCCATTGGTGTTGCCCAGCCTCTTTCAATTTACGCTGATCTGCATGACACTGGCCATGTTGATACGGATAAATTGGAAACTGTGCTCATGAATATTATGAGCCTGTCGCCCAGAGGTATTCGTGAGCATTTGAAGCTGAACAAGCCCATTTATGCCCGCACATCTGCCTTTGGTCATTTTGGTCGCGAACCAGATGCTGATGGCGGCTTCTCATGGGAAAAGACCGATCTGGTCAACGAGCACAAGGCCGCCTTCTGATCTAACTGGAAAGCTGTCCATGTGACAGCTTTCCCTTTGAGCGCGTCTATGGCTGAGATAGATTCAAAAGAGACCGAGAGAAGGCGCGAGACGGCCTTCTTCGGCAGGCGTAAGGGTCACGCTTTACGCTCGCATCAGAACAATTTGATGCAGTCCTTCTTGCCAAAGCTTTTGGCTGATACGACCAAGGCAAGCACGGATCCCTCCAGTCTTTTCGAAGACACAAAACAACAAATTCATATTGAGATAGGGTTTGGTGGTGGCGAGCATTTGATTGCGCGCGCGCAGCAAAATCCTGACATTGGCTATATAGGCTGCGAAGCCTATGTGAATGGCATTGCAAAATTACTCAATCAAATTGATGTTCTGAAGATTGAGAATATCCGCATTTATCCCGGTGATGCGCTTGAGTTTTGCAAACACTTGCCCAGCAGCAGCATTGACCGACTTTATATTCTTTATCCCGATCCTTGGCCAAAGGTCAGACAAAGAAAGCGTCGTATTATCTCTGATGAGAATCTTGGCGTCTTTCAAAACATATTGAAAGCAGGTTCGGAACTCAGATTTGCAACAGATATTGATGATTATTCTGCTTGGACCTTGGCTCATATTGAGCGCGCTCCAGCACTGCAATGGCACCCAATTTCCTCATTAGATTGGTGTGAGCCATGGCAGGATTGGACCAGAACGCGGTATGAAGCCAAAGCCATTCGTGAGGGGCGCGTGCCGGCCTATTTCCGTTTTGTCAGGACATAATCTCATTATCAGAATTTACAGCCTGGCCAAATTTATAAAGACCCGGTCCATGAGCCTGTAACCAAGCTTCTGCTCGTTTAAGATCAGGGCATAATTTCTCGGTAAGGGCCCAAAAGCGCTTGGAATGATTCATGTGCTTGAGATGGGCAACCTCATGGGCCGCCAGATAATTGAGAACAAAGGGCGGGGCCATAATCAATCGCCA
>CAIVAX010000295.1 GCA_903903935.1 uncultured Hyphomicrobiales bacterium
GCCACCGCGTGATTTGATGGCCAATCAAACCGCCACCGAGGATGAGGAGGATTTCTGGACCCTCTATGCGGCCGATCGCTTTGATGAGTTAGCTGCTATGATAGCAGAGCGGCGCAAGCTTGAGCCAGGATGGAATCCCTCCGCTGATCTCATGAGCGAGATCAAGCGCCGTCAAATGCGGCTGCGCGTTCAAGCACTCGCCAAAGCCGGCGATGTCTCGGCTCTGGCGGGGCTGTATAAATCCAATCAGGTGGAGCTCGATGAAAACGATGTCGATCTGGAATGGATTTTGGCTGAAAGTCTGGCCCGCACGCAGCAACAGAAAGATGCGCTGGAGGTCTATAAATTTATTTTAACCAATGTGGACAGTGCGCCCGAGCGTTTGGCCACTATTCAAAAAGCCATTTCGCTTATGCCCATGTCGCAAGTTGAGCAATTGTTGGCTTTGGGCAATTCAGATTCAATCTCGAATGAATTTGACCCCATCCGTATAGATATTACGCGGGCTCGCATTGTAGGCAAATTGCGCGGTGATGGGGTCAAGGATATTGACAGCAAAGCATGGAACGAATTTCTCACCTTTGCCAAAGTACAAGATCAGCCGGGCCAAATTGGTCTGAGTGCCTGGTATCTTTATCAGCAGGGTGCGTTCAAAGACGCTTTGGATTATTTCAAGCTCGCGCTTGATAAGGGCGGCGATGCGCAGATCGCCCATGGTCTCGCGCTCTCCTTGCAGCAAGTGGGTCAAACACGCGAGAGCGAAGAAGTCGCTTACGCTTGGCGTCAAGCCCTGCCGCGCACCATGATGCTGTATGTTGATTTGGTAGCCACACAATTGACCAAGGAAAATCCTGACTTTGTCGAGCCTGAGCGTCTTAAGCGCTTTGGTCAGGTGGTGATGGATCACGCATCTGGGGAAGGGGCGCAGGCGCTGGGTTGGTATGCCTATAAATCCTGCCAATTTGAAAGTGCGCTGCAATGGTTTCAGCGTGCCACAGCTTGGCATCCCAGTGAAACAGCTGTGTTTGGTTATGCTTTGAGTTTGCAACGACTCAAGAAAAATAAGGAATGGTTGGAGCTCGCCAATCGGTATGATGGCCTATTTGCCAAAGTCACCGGCATGGTGTTTGCCAATAATGAAGGCCCCTCTAATTTGATCTGCGATCAATCTGTCGCTTCGCGTACGGCGCCGCCCGCGAGTGTGGCGCAAGCACGTGATCCTTTGCGGCCGCAATTTATGGGTCAGCAATTGATGAGTCAGCCTTTGATGGGGCAGATCTCGCCCTTTGGCAGCTTGCAGCCCAGCCTTGTGGATTATCGCCCTGCGGAAGGATTATCTGCGGGCGCTGATCAAAGACGGATCAATTTTGCCTCTGTGCCGCAGCCTAATAATTTATCTGGCCGGGCGGGCGGGGCTGCCGTGGATCCTTTGGCAAAACTCAATCCCAAAGAATTTCCTGTCGCCACCAATCCTGAAAATGATCTGCGCTTCAATCAAACGGGCACAGATTCCTCGTCCTTGATCGCGCCCTCTGTCGCTTATCGGCGCGAGCCTTTTGCTGGGCCTTATTCGCCTGTGGCGCGCCGTGTGCCGGGCATTGGCTCAATGCCCTATGAGCGCTTTGGCTTTGCTTTATTGCCCGCCTTTAATGGCGAGACCCGCGCCTCTTTCATCTTAGCGTCCGATCAATTGCCCACCAAAGGCACGCGTTGGGCACTGGAGCCGCAACGAGGCGAGCGGCCCGATCCCAAAGATCTGCCCAATGCCAAAGAGCTTTCGATGATGCCTGATATGAATGGGGGAGGGCGCTGAGATGCATTTATCCTTGCGATCACTTGTCATCGTCGGCGAATTAAGTCTCCTTGTGCAGGGCTGTGGCGGCAGTTTGCAGCAACAGGCCTCCCGCACTCAGAC
>CAIVAX010000296.1 GCA_903903935.1 uncultured Hyphomicrobiales bacterium
ATTCATCGAGAGTCATCTGCGCGGCGGCGTAACTAAGATGAGAGAACTCTCAGACTACAGATTTCGCGAAGATTGGGAAAAATATCTGGCAACTTTTACCAGCCCAGACGTTCCAAAGACAGTGGCAGACTTCGTTCGCATTTACGAGGACGTTGTTATGAAATCACCCCTGCCCGTCGAAGATAGCGTCATGCGCTTACTCAAAACATCCATGACGAGATCTACATCAGCTCCCGAATATATCGAATTCTTACAAAAGCTAATGCCCAAATGGACAGCTGAGAAAATGGCTGTCTTTGAAAAATATGGAATCGATGCGCTCGTTTTTCCCTATGTTCCAACCTTTGCCTCGCCAATCGAAAATCCTGCTTACAAAATCGAGGATCCGACTTTCGTAAAGTCCAGCGCGCCAGTGCCAGCTACAATGAGCGGATACAGTTCAGTTGGCTTCCCCTCGATTGTTGTTCCTATGGGCTATGGCTCTCAGGGCCTGCCAATGACCATCACTTTCTTTGGAAAGCCCTATGAAGATGCAAAGGTGATCGGATTTGCTTATGCCTATGAGCAAGCTACAAACCACCGCAAACCCTCTCCGATTGTTCCCGCTCTGCCCGGAGAGACGATTAAAATGAAATCAAAATAATTCGATTCATTTCTCTAGAAACGGGCGAAGGCAAAACCCAATGCCTTCGCTTCACAACAACATAGACAGGCGCCTGCTGCTGTTAACATCGCATGCACTTGACCGCGATGATGGGTTTGGTGATTGAAGAAATACCTAACCTCAAGCGCCCCCTAAGCTGAGCTCCAGCCAATCAGCTGGTTCCTATATTGAGATGTTGTTCAACACGGCGCAAGCGTTCTTCATACTCGTTGATCAGAACACCATGGCCAATCGTCGCGCCATGATAATCCATCACAGCCCGACGCAGAGAGAAAATTTGATCACCCAAACGCTTTTCCATATTGAGAAGATCACTGGCAACATCACCTGCCAAAGAATTAATCCGAGAATGAACATCAGCAAGATCACGTTTGGTGGCTATATCAGCGCGCACATTTGTCATCTCAGCGCGCGTGCTTATCATTTCATCCCGCATTTCGAGCAGTAATATCAAATCAAGATTTTCTGTTTCGCTCATCTGAAAACCTCAAGAGCTGGAAACTTAAAATGTCAGACCCTGAAATCAATGGACCTCAATCCACCACCACTGCCATTATACGAAGCCTCACCATAAGCGCAAATCACACCTCGCCAAACCCTTTCATCAACATTAGATCCGTATCGTCCGGGCGGGCGCCTGCTGCTGTTATCATCGCATGCACTTGGCCGCGATGATGGGTTTGGTGATTGAAGAAATGCGTGATGAGCCCCCATAGCGGCTTGCTGAATTCGGCTTTCTGGAGCCCCGAATACCAGCGCAGATCGCCTTGCAGAGCCTCGGCATCCAGACCATCAGCAAAGGCGATGATGATCAGATCAAACTCTTGGCGCAGACGTTTCAACTCCTCCCAATCAGCATAAAGATCGGCGCTCTGCTCGCCACTGGCCACTGGCTTGGGCGTAACAGCAAAGCGGCTCATCCATTGCTGATCGCCCCAGAGCAGATGCGAGAGCGTGCGCTGAATGGAGCCAAAAAACGCACCGCGATCCAATTGCCGTCCTGCCTGCGTGAGCTGATCGGCGGCCGTGTAGAGCGAACTATTTTGCCATTGGTTATAGCGCGCCATCAGGCGCACATAGTCTGGACTGATCATGGAAGCTTCGAAAGAGGGGCTAGCGAAAACGAAAACAGAATTGGCAATGAAGTGAGATCAATGATCCGCGGTTAGATCGGATCAGAAAATGGTCGGAGTGGCGGGATTCGAACCCACGACCCCTAGTCCCCCAGACTAGTGCGCTAACCGGGCTGCGCTACACTCCGACTGGCCGTTCTTATAGAGAAGCCCGCTGCCTCACGCAACCAAGCACAGAGCTTTTCCTGCAAACTATCTGGTATAGAGCAAAGGATGCGCGGCTCAGGCGGCCGCAGTCAAAATGCGGCGGCATTCCTCGAGCTCTTCGAGCGCCCGAAGCAGCTGTGGCCGCACCTCCTCCTCCCAAACAGGCGAGCCAGAGTGCTCCCCAGAGGCATGAGAAGAGTCATGGGAGATATGGCGAGGGGCAGTCAATCGGGCTGCGGGGGCAAAATGCTGGCCCTCTTGAGGAGCGGCAAGGGATCGATAGCCCTCCGCGCCCTCTTCCGCACCACCCGGCGCCGCCAAAGCTGCAGACTCAGAG
>CAIVAX010000297.1 GCA_903903935.1 uncultured Hyphomicrobiales bacterium
AGCATAGTCACAAGGCCGATTATATTGGCGGCTTTGTGGTCACTGCAGGTGCGCAGGAAGAAAAGATTGCTGATCGTTTCGCCAAGGCCAATGATGATTATGGATCCATCATGGTGAAGGCGCTGGCTGATCGTATTGCCGAGGCGTTTGCCGAGCGCATGCATGAGCGTGTTCGCCGCGAATTCTGGGCCTATGCGCCGCATGAAGTCTTGAGCAATGAGGATCGCATTAACGAAGCCTATGCCGGTATTCGGCCAGCGCCGGGCTATCCGGCGCAGCCTGATCATACAGAAAAGGCGACTTTGTTCAGCCTATTGGGAGCTGAACGGCGGGCAGGTGTGAAACTGACTGAATCCTATGCCATGTGGCCGGGCTCGTCCGTGGCGGGTCTTTATCTCTCGCATCCGGAAGCGCATTATTTTGGCGTTGCCAAGATTGAGCGCGATCAGGTTGAGGATTATGCGCTGCGCAAAGGCATGGATATTGGCGAGGTCGAACGCTGGCTGGGTCCGATCCTCAATTATGATCCGGCGCATTATCGGCTGGATGCTGCTGAATAGTGATCTGCCTGATCCATCTGTGTGGATAGGGTATGTCCCCTCTCTCACCTCATCAGCTCTGTTTTGGCGCGATGGGCTGAGTTAGCTTGATCCAGACCAAGCCAAATGCACAGAATTATCCCAGATCGGCTGGCAAGGGCTTTTAGTTTCTGTGCCGGGGGCCTATATTCAACCTGTCTCCGCAAGGCGACTATGGTGATAAACAGACTGCGCAATAAACCATCCGGACCCGGGGGCGGTACCCGGCGCCTCCACCAGAGCCCACTCTCTTGATGAGTGTGGGCTGTGGCGGGGGCGAAATAGGATCGACGGGGGTGTAAAGGTTGTTCTTTTGCTCGGCATGATACCGCCGTTATCGGGTCAATCTTATAGTTGCCAATGACAACTATGCTCCGGTGGCCGTCGCTGCGTAATGCGGTGCAGGTACTGGGTTCAAAGTCCTAGGGGTTAGCCCCTCTAGGCGGGGTTCGGAGGCACCTGGCAACAGAAGCCTCCACTAGATTGCCTATGGCAGATGGGCTGAATGGCTGGAGTGCAAGCCAAAGTGGGGCGGGTAAATGCCGACGGATTTGATACGTTATGATCTTCTGGTGCAGGATGCCTTGCGCAGTGTCGTCCGCCGCGTTCTGACCGAGGCTTCGCGCGAGGGGCTTCCCGGCGACCATCATTTCTATGTCACGTTCCGAACCGCTGCGCCTGGCGTGCACCTGTCCGCCCGTATGCGTGAGCGCTATCCTGATGAAATGACCATCGTGCTGCAGCATCAATTCTGGGATTTGACAGTGACGGAGGCCAATTTTGAAGTTGGCCTGTCGTTTAACAATATACCGGAAATGGTTCTTGTGCCCTTTGATGCGATTACGCAATTTGGTGACCCTTCGGTTGGCTTTGCGCTCAAATTTGAGATGCAAGAACCCGAATTAGAAGGAGGTGCCAATGATACTGATGTTCCTGCTTCAACACAGCGCTCTGGGGGTGAAGCCTCGCTTTTTGCTAAGCGGCCACAAGATGACACATCGCGCCAAGATGAAAAGTCATCACGATCTGCCGCGCCCGACAGCAAGACCGAGTCTCTCTTCCGACACACTGAGGAAACGGGGCTAGCCCCATCGCATGGCGATGAGGCGACCTCCAGCGAAGCGGCGCCCAATGTCGTCTCGATTGATGCTTTCAGAAAGAAAACCTGATCATCTTTAAGAGACGATCTTTTTGTCACAGTCTTCAGGCCGATCGGCTCAATTGTCCTGTGCATAGCGCGGGCAAAAGCCTGCGCTGGCCTCTTCAAAACGGGCGCAGATGTTGCGATCAGCGCCAAGTTTGGTTCGCGGCGCCTGTGTCAAGCCATTGATCTCATTCAAAGGGAATTGTGATTCGGAGCGCAATCACAATTTTGCTTTGTCAAGTAATGGCCATCTCATCGAAACATTTTACGAATCATTTCTATTAAGCTATGAAATACGGGCTTAA
>CAIVAX010000298.1 GCA_903903935.1 uncultured Hyphomicrobiales bacterium
CTGTCCCATGGGTGCTGACGTCAGACAAACTTACCTAACACCTATCGATCTCACAGCCTCGGCCACTGGCCGACCCTGTCCTGTCAGAACTTCCACCTGCCGAAGTTTGGCGACAATCTCTTCTGCCTTATGTCTTTTCCTTGCCATTATCATTCCTCCTCAAGGCCCATAAGCCATACATCAGGGAGGACCACTTTTCAGGGGGCAGACCAGCCTTGTCTTGCGTCGGCAAGGCGTTCAGTTCTAGATCTTCAAGCCGCTCCAGCATGGCCGCATAGGCTTTGGCGGGCACACAATAGAAGACAGGCGCATTACGATTAAGAATGGCAACTGGAGACCCCTCACCGGCCGCGACAGTGCCCATGGGGTTTTTCTTGAGTTCAGACACGCTGGCACTGGTTGAAGCGAGAATTTGATGAGCCAATAAAGCCTCCTAAAGAGTACTTTTCATAGTACTTTTAATAGGTCTTATCAATACAAATCGACCAGGATTTTGGCCAAGCGGAGTGGCTAGGAGGCGTTGATTATCTTGTCTATGCGGCTTGCTTGGCGGAGCGGCGGGGGGGAATGTTTGGGGCCTGATCTGCGCCCCCTCACACCTTCGCGTAATTGCAATCCATAATGCGGATTTGGCTGACAAAGCCGCTTTCGGGATCGGTCCAAGATCCGACGTCTAAGCGGCCCATCACTTTCACTCTTTGGCCTGCTGAGACCAGTGGTGAGGCTTTTTTGAGATAGACCACGACAATATCGAGCGGCCAATCAGCATCTGATTGGCAAAAGGGGCAGATGGCCATGGGCTCTTTGGTGAGTACGAAGAAATTGCTCTCGGGCTTGAGCGGCGGGGCCATATAGCCAAAGATCACAATGGGGCGACCCTTGAGGCCGCTGACGCGCTCGGAAAATTCCAGACCGCGAATACTAAAAGATTTGTAGAGACTATCAAAACTCAGTTGATCGCGTTCCTCGGCACGGCTTTGCGCCAGCGCGAAACGCGGCAGAGTTGAGAGCAGCAAACCTATCAACAAACGACGTGTTAACATGGTGCCACCTCAACTCTGCGCTGTTGGTTCAGGCGATTATTTACCGCCGAGACCCAGAGCCTCAGCCATATAGCGGAACACTCTGGTGTTATCGATACGGCCGCGGAACTTTTCTGAGCCTGGGCCCATAGCAGTCAAGACCACATCATCAGCCGCATGCACGCCCGAATTGGCATCGGTAGGCAGATTGCCGGTGATGCGTACCGCACCGGGCTTGCCGCAATATTTTTCGTTTGCGACAAAGGTGCCCGCTGTGGCGCCAGCAATGGCGGGGGCGTTTTCACCATCCATATAGGGCTTGGCATCCGTGCAATAGTCCGGATAGCTGCCGAAAATGAAGGCTAAGCGACGCGAGACATCCACCTTATTGGGATAGCCGTCGGCATCGGGTGCGGGATAATTGGGGAATTTTGCATCAGCATAAGTGCCCAATTTTTCACGCGGTGTTGTGCCGGGGCGCTCGTCATCATAAGTGCCGATGATCGAGACGGGATGCGCATGATCACCAACGACGATGACGAGCGTATCCTTATTCTTATTGGCAAAGTCCTTGGCGATCTTAATCGAATTGTCGAGCATGATGGTGTCATAGATCGAGCGTTCGGCATCGAGTGAATGGGCGTATTTGTCGACGCGGCCCGATTCCACCATCAGCACAAAGCCATTCTTATTCTTGGAGAGAATATCGAGCGATGCGCGGACTTGATCGGTCAAATCAGGTTGATCGGGGAATTTATCAACCGTGCCCTTTTTGAGGAATTTGCGGTCCAGCACGCCATCAACATTGCCGGTGTTGAACAGGCCGAGCAGTTTGGTGGTTTTGGCATTGCCCTGAGCTGATTTCAGTTCAGTGGATGTCGTGACAAGATTATAACCTGCATCCTGAAACTTCTTCAGATAGTCAACATTGTCGGTTCTTTTCGAACCATTGGTTGAATTGGGCAGAAAATTAGGAGAGCCGCCACCCATCATCACATCGGGCTGTGTGTCAAAGTACATTTTGACAATATCGTTGAAGTCCGCACGGCGACGTGTATGGGCAACCATGCCAGCAGGTGTTGCATCTTCGATTTCGGTATTCGTGATCACACCCACAGCCATTTGACGCTTGCGCTTGACGATTTCCGCAATGGTCTCGACCTTGGGATGCTCCAATGTGTTTTTATTGCTGGCGCAATAAACACCCAATGCATTCACGCAAGTTTTATGACCTGTGGCATAAGCGCTCATCGCATTAGCGCTATCGGTGACAATCGAATCTGTGCCCGATGTCGACACCAGAGCCATAGCTGGCATGTCGTCCATAGCTAATTCGCCAGCATATTTACCTTCAGAAATTCCCTTAGAGAGAATGCGGGCGGCCGTGCGATGGGCGACACTCAGGCCATCACCGACAAACAGAATCACATTCTTCGCTTTGCGTTGTGTGGGATTAAAAACTTCCCATTTCACGGACGATTTCTTATCGCCCATGCTGGCTTCCACCACATATTGGCCGGGTGCCTTCAGCATAGCATCGCGGATGATATAGGCAGAATGGCCCAGACCATCTTCTTTCTCGGTGAATTTCACGCTGCCGCCGAGCACTTGGGCCGGGTCTTTACCGTTAATCGTCACTTTGACAGCGCTGGCCGCAGGAGCGCCAGGAAATTCAACTTTGAAATCGAACTTGGAGCCGGAGAGAATTTCGGCCTTGGTCAAAGGATAAATGGTCTGCGCTTGCGCTTGCGTTGCTGCCAACGCCAGAGCCAAAGCAAGAAGGGGGGTCGAGTGTTTCATGTTCAATGCACCTCACAGTCAAATAAGACCCCCGGCATGTTGGTTTAGTGTGACACTATGATGACGCTGTGGGTTGGAGGCGCTCTCATCCCCCTTAAGTTCTCAGACTCAAAATCCTTTTAAATATTGCGTCAAACTGTGGATAAATGAGGGCAGTGACTGCTGTTTGCTGGTGTTGAGGACCCTTGGGCAAGCCTCACACTCTAATTTTAGCCCTTTCTTCCATCTAGTAGTCACAATCACCCCCTCACAGACGCGTAAATCAATAATATTCAATACTTTAGGTTGTCATATCGTTGTCACGGCGATGGGCTAGAGCTTTAGCATCGAAAAGGAAGCTAACTTTCCTTACGATCACAAAGGTGTCACATGAAAATCAACACAATTTTGTCTTCTGGCCTGATCGCAGGTATGGCGATGTTTGGGCTTTCGAATGTTCAGGCTGCCGAAATCACTGGCGCTGGCGCAACATTTCCCTATCCAATCTATTCCAAATGGGCTGACGCCTATAAAACTGAAACCAACAATGCGTTGAACTATGCCTCTGTTGGTTCGGGCGCTGGTATCAAGCAGATCCAAGCCAAGACCGTCACTTTCGGCGCGACCGATGCCCCTCTGACAGCTCAAGAGCTGACCAAGGACGGCATGGCACAATTCCCCATGGTGATGGGCGCCATTGTCATGGTTGTGAACATTGACGGCTTGAAGGCCGGCGAACTCGTGCTGGATGGCAAGACACTCGGCGATATTTATCTGGGTGCCATCAAGACCTGGGATAATGATGCCATCAAGAAGCTGAATGCCAATGTGAAGCTCCCCTCAGCTGCCATCACGGTTGTGCGTCGTTCGGATGGCTCGGGCACATCCTTCAACTTCACTGACTATCTGGCCAAGGTGAATGCCGATTGGAAGTCCAAGATTGGCGTTGGCCAGGCTGTGGAATGGCCCGTTGGGGTTGGCGCCAAGGGCAATGAAGGCATTGCTGGCAATGTCGC
>CAIVAX010000299.1 GCA_903903935.1 uncultured Hyphomicrobiales bacterium
ATGTCTAGGTTCTTAAAACCCTTTGCCGCGTGGATCCCACGTTCCGGGGCCGGACTCCGGCTCCCACACCTTTAAAGTTTGAGACTCCTTCCGATGAAACTGAGAAATATCGCCATCATCGCGCACGTTGACCATGGCAAAACAACACTCGTCGATCAGCTTTTGCGCCAATCGGGCGCCTTTCGTGACAATCAGCGTGTTGCTGAGCGCGTGATGGATTCCAATGATCTGGAAAAAGAGCGCGGCATTACCATTCTTGCCAAAGCAACCTCCGTTGTGTGGCGCGACATCCGTGTCAATATTGTCGATACGCCAGGCCATGCTGATTTTGGTGGCGAAGTTGAGCGTATTCTCTCCATGGTCGATAGCGCGATTGTGTTGGTCGATGCTGCTGAAGGCCCCATGCCGCAGACAAAGTTTGTCGTGGGCAAAGCGCTCAAAATTGGACTCAAGCCGATCGTCTGCATTAACAAGGTCGATAAGCCGGATGCGCGCGTTACGGAAGTTGTCAATGAAGTGTTCGATCTGTTTGCCGCTCTTGATGCAACAGATGAACAACTCGATTTTCCCATTATCTATGGTTCCGCCAAGCAAGGCTGGATGTCAGATGCACCAGATGGGGCGCAAGATCAGGGCATGGCGCCTTTGTTTGATCTAGTTCTCAAACATGTGCCCGAGCCTAAAATTGAAGAGGGCTCGTTCCGTTTGCTGGGCACATTGTTGGAAGCCAATCCCTATCTGGGCCGCATTGTAACGGGGCGCGTGTTTGCTGGATCCGTGAAGCCCAATCAGGCTGTCAAAGTGCTCGATCGCAAAGGCAATATTGTTGAGCAGGGGCGAGTGTCGAAAATTCTCGCGTTTCGCGGCATTGAGCGCCAGCCCATTGAGGAAGCTGAAGCTGGTGACATTGTGGCTATCGCTGGCCTTGAGAAATTCAACGTCGCCGATACGCTTTGCGCTTTGGATGTCTCAGAGCCCTTACAGGCTCAGCCCATTGATCCGCCGACCTTGTCGATGACCTTTATGGTCAATGATTCCCCTTTGGCAGGCACTGAAGGTGATAAGGTAACAAACCGCATGATCCGCGCCCGTCTCTATAAAGAGGCGGAAGGCAATGTTGCTTTGCGCGTTGAAGATTCTCCTGGTGGCGATTCCTTTATCGTCTCTGGCCGTGGCGAACTTCAATTGGGCATTCTGATCGAGACCATGCGGCGCGAGGGATTTGAACTGAGCATTTCCCGCCCGCGTGTGGTGTTCAAAAAGGATGATGAGGGCAATGTCCTCGAGCCGATTGAAGAAGTGGTGATCGACGTTGATGAAGAATATTCTGGCGTCGTCGTTCAGAAAATGGCGGAGCGCAAGGCCGATATGATTGAAATGCGCCCCTCAGGCGGCAATCGTCTGCGGCTTGTGTTTCATTCTCCCACGCGCGGCTTGATTGGCTATCAGGGCGAGCTGATGACCGATACGCGCGGCACAGCGATTATGAACAGATTGTTCCATGAATATGAGCTGTATAAAGGCGAGATACAGGGCCGCCGCAATGGTGTGTTGATTTCCAATGATGCGGGCGAGGCTGTCGCTTATGCGATGTGGAAGCTTGAAGATCGCGGCCCAATGATGATTGAGCCGGGCTGGAAGGTCTATCGCGGCATGATTGTGGGTGAACATACACGCGACAATGATCTTGAGATCAATGTGCTCAAGGGCAAGCAATTGACCAATATCCGCACCCAAAGCAAGGATGAGGCTGTGCGGCTCACCCCGCCCATTCGCATGAGCTTGGAAAAGGCTTTGGCTTACATTGAGGATGATGAGCGGGTGGAAGTCACGCCTAAGTCCATCCGTTTGCGTAAGGCTATTCTTGATCCTAATGATCGTAAGCGGGCTGAGCGCGCTAAAGAAGGTGTCTAGTCTTTAGAATTGGCTTTTACCCAACCTGCGGCCCAGACCCTGATCTGGGCCGCGCCAATGGGCAGAAAATGGGGCCCCATTCTGAGCAGATGGGATCAGAAAATATTGCAAAGCGCTCCGCTCTCAGCTAGAGCGCTGGCATGATTATCTGGGCCCCTTTCCCGTTTGTCAGGATTGCGTAAGATGACCGATCAACAGATGATACTGACGCTCTCTTGCCCCGATCGCAGAGGCATTGTGGCTGCGGTCTCGACTTTTCTGTTCGAAAAGTCCTGCAATATTATTGAAGCCCAGCAATTTGCCGATCCCACCACGCATGTCTTTTTCATGCGTGTGAGTTTTTCTTTGGGCGAGGGTGGCGCATCACTCGAGACCATATCTGATCTGTTCAAGCCTTTGGCTGACGACTTTGCCATGACATGGACGATAAGACCCGTCGCTGTGAAAAAGCGCGTGATGATCCTTGTCTCCAAATTTGATCATTGTCTTGCCGATCTTCTTTATCG
>CAIVAX010000300.1 GCA_903903935.1 uncultured Hyphomicrobiales bacterium
AGGCCGGCGGCAGGCTGCGGTTCACAATAAGCGACGACCCATTAGCTACCCTGCCCCTCTGGCAAGATTTTGAACACAAGGCGCAAGGCACCATCTATCAATCCGCGGCATGGCTTATACCTTGGCTGAAGACACACGGAAGGGAAAGCGGAATAGTCCCCTTTCTCGTTCTGGCTTATCTGCCTGATGGAGAGCTGGGGGCCTTGTTCCCCTTCGGGCTTTCTCACTCATCTGGCCTACGTCTGATGAGCTTTCTGGGTGGCGCTGATTCCAATGCCAATATGGGATTGATCCGATCCGATCTTGTTTTGGAGCGATCAGACCTGCAGCAGATGATCGACTTTTGCGCCGCATCTCGCCTGCGCCCCGACGCCTTTGTGTTGGTCAATCAATCATTGCATTGGCAAGGCAGAACCAATCCCATGGCTCTGCTCGCCCATCAGCAAAGTGCCAGCGCCGCCTTCAGTACGCCATTAAGCGGGCATGGCGAGGCTTTCATCAAGGACAAGCTCTCGCACCAGCATTTCAAAAAGCTGAAAAAGAAAGAGCGCAAATTGCGCGCCCTAGGTTCTGTGACCTATCTGGTTGCCCAGACGCCAGATCAGGTGAGCGAGGCAATTGAGTCGCTCTTCGCGCAAAAACTGGCAAGGTTGAGCCAAAAACATATTGCCACTTGTTGATTCGCTGACTGGCGGTGAGCAGGCCGAGCAAATCTTGCAGGCGCTTGCGCCAGATCTAGCACTGGGCCTGTCGCGCATTCCCATGCGGCGCAACCCACATTATTCAGATGTGCTCGCGCTCAATCATATTCTTGAACGCTCGCGCCAGACCAATCCTGATGTATTGCATAGCCATGGCTCCAAAGGCGGCTTTTATGCACGCCTGCCCGCCTGCATGGGTCTCGATAGCAAGCCGATCCGCGCCTATACGCCGCATGGCGGCAGCTTTCATTATCGCAAGTCAGGCTGGCGAGGCGCTCCCTTCTTGAAAGTTGAAGCTTTGCTCAGCCGTGTCACCGATGTCTTTTTGTTTGAAAGCGCCTACATCGCCTCATGCTTTCATGACACGATCGGCAAACCAAAGGGGCTTGAACGGATCATCATGAACGGGCTCCATGAAAGTGAGTTCCAACCTGTCGCCTTGCGCGAAGATGCAGCTGACTTTCTTTACATTGGGGAATTGCGCATTCTCAAAGGGATTGATGTTTTGCTGCGCGCAATGGCGCAATGCGATTTGCTGTTTGATCACAAATTCAAACTTTTTCTGGTTGGAACAGGCCCGGATGAAGCCAGCCTCAAACAATTGGCATTTGATTTAAATCTGCAAGACAGAGTGCAGTTTGCAGGCACCATGCCAGCCCGCCAGGCCTTTAGCCAGGGACGCATTTTGGTCATCCCCTCGCGCATGGAATCGCTGCCCTATATTGTCTTGGAAGCTGCGGCTGCCGCCAAGCCCATGATTGCAACGCATGTGGGAGGGATTGCTGAAATCTTTGGCCCCCACGCCGACCGGCTGATTACCAGCGATGATGTCTTTACCCTTGCAAGTGCGATGCAGACGGAACACGAACGCTGCCCCACAGCTTTGCGCGCGAGGGCTCTGAGCTTGCAAGAGCATATCCAGACACATTTTCATATCAGCCAAATGGTGAAGAGCG
>CAIVAX010000301.1 GCA_903903935.1 uncultured Hyphomicrobiales bacterium
TCACGAGCACATACGCCGGCTCGAAGCACAAAATGCAATGGCGCTGCGCGCCAATCAAATTCTTCTTGATCGAGTGAAGGCCTATGTCGATCAAAAATTGATTGATACAAATAAAATCGCTGATCTCCAGGAGGCACTTGTCTCTCCCCCGCACGCCAGTCCGCAGCCATCGGATCTGATCAACACAGACCCTTTGCGTTATCGCATCGAAGGGCCGTTTGAGACCTCCTATAGTCTGGCCATTATCAATCGCCATTTGGCTTTTGCATTAGAGGAGGCAGAGCCTGGCTCTGTGGGCCTTTGGGCCACCGAAGGGCCTGGTGATTATGAGCCTGATACTGATCTCATCGCGCTGGATCCAAGATTACAAAGCCTCTGGCAGCGGGGCGTTCACGCGTCCTCAAGCCAGATTGTTATTCGCAACCTCTATCCCCCGCGCGTTCAGGATATGCAGGGCAAACTCAATCTGCTGCATTTCTATTGGGAAGAGACATCGCTACCCGCCGCCTATGTTGCCGACTTCAATCGCTTTTTGAATGGGATTTTAGCGCCCACGCATTTCGTCAAAAAAATCCTGCGCGATAATGGCGTCTTTATCCCCATTGCGGTGATGGGCGTGGGCATCGATCATATGATGACCCAAGAGCTGGCTTTTTATCGGGGTAATTTGGGCAAGGGCTTTCGCTTTCTGCATGTCTCCTCTGCTTTTGAACGCAAGGGTCTTGATGTGTTGATTGATGCCTTTGCCAGAGCTTTTACTCTAGATGATGATGTCATCTTGATCATCAAGACTTTCCCCAACCCGCATAATCGGGTGCATGAGCTCATCGCGCAAGCCAGAGCCAGCTATGAGTCATGCCCGCCTATTCAGGTGATAGAAGAAGAGCTCTCTGCAGGACAAATTCTCGATCTCTATGCGCGCTGTGATTGCTTTGTCAGTGCCACGCGCGGTGAGGGCTTCGGCCTGCCCATGGCAGAAGCCATGGTGCAAGATCTGCCTGTGATCGTCAGCGCTGCCACGGGCCATGCTGATTTTTGCAATAATGAGACAGCCTTTATCATTGATCATGCGCCCCAGCTTTCGCGCAGCCATATGGAGCTTTCAGATTCACTCTGGGCCGAACCTGATCTAGACGATCTGATTGCCAATTTACGCAAAGTCTATTTGGCCTCACCAGAAGACCGACAGAATCATCGCGAACACGCCAAACACACCTTGCTCACTCATTTCACTTGGTCTGGCAGCGCACAGCGCATTCGTGACTTCGTCGCGAAGCTTGAGCGCTATCCCTCGCACTTTAAAGCGCGCTATACATTGGCCACGCTCACTTTGGGCTCAGCCGATGAATCTACGGCGCTTTATGTTGACGATCTTCTCAAAGACCTCGATCAAGATGAAGTCTTACGCCAGCCTCTGACACTTGAACAACTGATCCATAATACAGAGGCTCATCATGATGCTGTGATGATTGCACTCACCTCTGCGTCACCGGCAGACCACGTCTACCAAGCGATGAACAATCATATCAGAACGCAAAATAGTCCGCTCATTCTCTGTGTCGATGAGGTGAGCACCCTGCATGCTCTGGCTACTTTTGAACAGACATCTGGCATTTCACTCACTCAAGCTGCCAAGCGCATTATCACGCCCTCACTGCCCGTCATGAACGAACTGAACAAGATCGGGCTCTCGCAATCAGCACTTTATATTCCACACACGAGCGCAAAGCTTTCCCCTTCACACCCAACACCATCTGTGCCTGCCGCCATCAAGATCAGCGGTCTGATTAAAGCAATGTGCTCTACACATTGGTAGGCCTTGAGAGATAAGCGGATTGGCTTTTACAGATTAGCTTGGAGTTTTTATGTTTCACTCTTACATCGAATATCCAGCAACAGAACTGCCCTCCGCCATTGAGCATGTCACCCTTGGCACGTCCAAACGATCAAAGGGAGCGGCGGGCTTTGTGTGCTATGGCCCCTATCATCGCTTTCCAGCTGGCGCCTATACGGCTGGCTTTGATCTCCTCTGCCTCAACCACAGGCCCGTGACTGGCGAGATCATTCTGGATGTGAGTGATTCTGGCTTGGGTCAATTAGCCAAGACAAATCTGGACGTGCGTCTGCTAGGCGCCGATGTGCCCGTCTTTCTCGGCGTTGATTTTGATCTTAGCAAAATCGCAGAGCGGCTCGAAGTTCGTTTGCATGTCAGCGAGGGTTTGATCATTCAGATTGATAAACTGGCCATCTTTCGGCGCAATATCGGCTGAGGCCAGATTGCGTGCTCAGCTCCAGAACACCGAAGTGAGCTTTGCCATATCCTGTGATCCAACAAGATTGAGGATCGCATCTGCATTCGATTGGAAGATGTGCGAACCATCATGATCGAGGAAGACATAGCTGTTATCCTTATACAGGAACAGCACGGCCTGATGCGTGAGAGACGAATTGGCAATTTGCGAGGCTTTTTCCGCCGCCGCAATCAGAGTGCTCTGCGCATCAATGCGCGTCTGCAAGGTCTGATCAAGATAGAGCGCATTAATAATCGTGTTGGGTGCACTTGCGCCATTCAAGGCTACCTTATCGCTCGCCTTGAGATCAACGAATGTATCATTAATATCGCCTTGGTTGAGCACAATGGTTTGATTGCCCGCACCGCTAATATAAATCAACCGATCCGCCCGCGTGAGATCTGTCACAGAATTGGCTGAGGCGCCCGATTGGAACAGGATCACGCGATGATCAGCCGCCAAAGAATCGGTGAGATCTATGGTCAAAGCGCCTTGTAAATTGCGCGAATCCACAACGAGTGAAGCGCTGTTGCGTGCGATCACTTCATGAATGCTGATGTCAGCTGCGCCATTGAGTGTCAGTTTCGACAGATTGGCATCTTGAATAGAGGCAAGCTTATTGATGCCTTTACTGCCCGACACCAGATCCAGCACAGGCACATTGATCGTCTCAATCGTGCGAATGGCAACATTATCCGCCAAATGCAGCATGGCACTAGCCAAAAGGCCTTGTGCATCGCCCGAAAAACCAAGGATGATCTTGTTGAGATCGGTGCTGATTTTGATCTCGACCTTATTTGGCAGATTCATCAGCGCCAGACTATTATTCGGCGTCACCTGATAATTCGAAGCACCAACGGCAATCAAATTATAAGCGGCTTCATCGCCACCCAGATCAACCGCAAAGGTCAGATAGCCTGCAAAAGAACGCCCATCCACATTGGTCTGTTGGAACAAAGCGGCCTTTTCATAAATCGACAAATCGGCGCTGCCCGACACATTAATGTTCAAAGCGCCAGGCAAAGTCAGCTGATCAGCCAGCAAGAGACTATTGGCTTTCGCGCCATCGCTGGACACATTGAGTGCCACATCTACCGGATCTGTGGACGCAGTCGCAGCAGGAACGTCCTTATCTAGCGCCGGCAGGAGGCGGTTGATCGCCACCGAATCCAATATTAATTGCGCTGCATCCTGCAAGGCAATCTTCTGCTCAACCTGTGTGGCGCTGATGAGCGGGGTAAATTCCAACGCCAGCCTTTGTTGGGCGCCAGCCAGAATAATGATGGGATTGTTGATCTCGGCAAGGCCTGTGACTTGCGTGCTGGCCTGTCCATCAAGCGCAATGCTCGAGCCCGCCTGCCGCGCGTCAATAACCTGGCACGCAACATTGGATTGCGCCCGCAAAGACTGCACTTGCGCAGCTGTTGTTAAAATTTCGCGATCCGCGGCCAGGGACGCAGTCGCCTTTTCGCCCGCTTGATCACTGACCATCACACGCGCTGTAACCACGCCCGCACTCAGCGCATCCCCAGCAGACA
>CAIVAX010000302.1 GCA_903903935.1 uncultured Hyphomicrobiales bacterium
AGCATCAATGAAAGCCCCATATTGATCGCGATCCAGCGGGCAATTGATATAATCAGCACCTGTGCCACCCGGCCCCATCTTGTCATAGCGCGATTGAAACCAAGCTTTATTGAGATCAATGCTGTCGCGATAGACAATCGGCGCAATCGCATCAAAGAACGCCAATTGCTCTTCGCCCGTCAGCGCCAAAATTTGCTGCGCCAAAGCTAGTGACGTCAAAGGACCGGTTGCAATGATCACCGGACCTGATCCCAGCTGATCAAGATCGCGCACTTCTTCGCGTTCAATCTGGATCAACGGCTCATTGGCAATGGCCTGTGTCACAGCTTTGGCAAAGCCATCGCGATCCACCGCCAAAGCCCCGCCCGCCGGGACTTGATTCTGATCCGCACAGCCAAGAATCAATGAGCCCATGCGCCGCATCTCATAATGCAGCTGCCCCACAGCATTGCTCATTGCATCATCGGAGCGGAAGGAATTGGAGCACACCAGCTCAGCTAGAAAATCCGTCTGATGCGCGGGGGTCGGCTGGACGGGGCGCATTTCATGCAACAGCACGGGCACGCCAGCCTTGGCCAATTGCCAAGCCGCCTCACTGCCCGCAAGGCCACCACCAATAATATGAACCGGAGAGATCGCTGGATTTTTGGATGAAAAACTCATGTGCCCTTATAGAGCCAAAGTCTCGAATAGAAAACGCCCGCCGGGGGAGGACCGGCGGGCGTGAAGACATGGGATCAATTCATTAGGGAGGACTATCCCATGCCAAAACTGGTCGCAGAGGCCGGATTAGATGCCAACACTCTTGCGGGCGACGCTTTCGATCTCGGCGCGTGTAAGGCCAAGATCACGCAATTCGCGATCGGTGAGCTGGGAGAGTTCCCGAACCGAGGTCCGGTAGCGACGCCAAGCATTGAACTTTGCTGTAATCGACTTGATGGTCATAATTTAGCCTTTCAAAGATTTGACCTGCAGGCCGGGCCTGAGGTGCTGAAATGATCAGTTAATGCAATGCAACATAAGCGATTCATTCTCTAGGCAAAAGGTCTAATTGGGAAACACTGATATGCTATTAACGCATAGCTCATTCATAAAAAATTAATCATGTAAACTGAACTTGACATAACTTTTGATTTTAAGTGATTTAAAAGCATAATTCTTAGAGCGAAACTTGCCTCTTTAGGCAGCTATGCAAAATTTTCAAGCTCTCGTCCTCCTTTTTTGTGCTCCGCAGCAAAATTAGAGGCTCATCTACCCTTTGCAAGCTAAGGCGGTTAGACTGGCCAAATAGGGCAATGCCTGATCTGTGTGATCAGCTGCCGAAAGGAGTTTCCATGGCCATCAAATTTGTCGATCTCTCTGCCCAGCCCACGCCCCCCGCAGACAAGCCCAAAAAGGCCAAAGCTGAGGAGGTGAAAGCCGACAAAGCTCAAGCTGAGCCGCATCTGGAGCTGGCCTCCGAAAAGACTAAAGCCCCCGCCAAACGCGGTCGCAAGAAAAAGACCTGAGCCAACTAGCCTCTGATGCACCTAGCCTCTTGGGCGGGTGGTAATGGCCAGAGTCACGGCTGTGCCCGAGGCGACCTTCTCAAGCGAGCGGCGCAGGGTCGATTCCAACTTGGCCGGATCTTCGACCTTTTCGCCATGGCCGCCGCAGGCCTCGACGATCTTTTCATAATCAACGCTGGGTGCGAGCTCCACAACGGGCAATTGATTGGCCTTGGAAGCATGCCCATCGGGATACATGGACAGAGTGGCGCGCCGCACGGCGAACCATTGGGAATTATTCATCACAAGTGTCAGGGTTGGGATCTTCTCCGCCCGCTGCACAAAATGCGCCGCCGTTGGCACACCAAACATATAAGAGCCATCGCCAACAATGCCGATCACTTGACGATGTGGCGCCGCTACTTTCGCGCCAAGCATTTGGCCAATGCCCATGCCAAGAGCACCTGAACTTGATGAGATCCAGCAATCGGGCTGTTCCAGATCGAGCGCAGGAAACGGCACGCCCAATTCATCAGAGATGATCGCGTCTTTTTCCTTCACTTTATTCAGACAGGCCGCCACCCAGAGCGGCGAGATCGGCGCCATGGTCGAGGCTGCAGCAATTGCAGCATTCACCTTCTCATCTTGGGCCGCACGCAGATCGGCAATTTTGCGACGGCGCTGTTCAATGCCAGCTGCCTGCCCCTTCACGCGATCGCGCAACGCATCGCGCAACATGCCAATCGCCGCCGCCGGATCACCTGCAACAGCCAGATCCATTTCAAAGCCACGGAAGGGATAGCGGCTGAAGAGAGGATCATGCGCAATATGCACAAATTTGGCATCGCGCTTGGGTTTAATGTGAGCGGGCATCCACGGCACAGCGGAATCCAGCACAACAATCAAATCAGCTTTTTCAACGATGGCATGCGAGACAAGGCCCAGATGCATAGGATTGCTGGAGGCAATATTGTGATAGGCCCCGCCCTGTACAAACATGAGAGCATTCTCATGCACCAATTCACCCAGAGCATGAAAGGCCTCGCGCGTCGAGCTGGGATGGCCCGCAATAATCAACGGCGCTTCCGCCTTGGCAATCATATCGGCGGCCTGCTCGATGGCAGCAAAACTTGGCGCGGCGGGAATGGCGCCCAAAGCGCGCCCGCGCGGCAATGACCCATGATCGGCATGATGCTCGGCCAGCACTTCGCGCGGCAAGGTGAGATAGACCGGCCCTTTGGGCTGGCTCATCGCAATATCCAGCGCGCGCAGCACCATTGTATTGACTGGCTGACCTGAGCGCAGCTCATAATCCCATTTCACATGCTCACGCACGATCCCGGCCTGATCGAAATTTTCCTGGGCCCAATGGATCGGCACATCCCGCGAGCCATGCAGACCAGACTCACTGACCGGTGTGCGCCCAGCAGCCAAAAGCACAGGTACATTGTCACGCGCCGCATTCATCAAGCCGCAAATTGTATTGGCAGTGCCGACATTCACATGCACCATCACACATGACGGCTCGCCGGAAATTTTCGAATAACCCTGCGCCATAGCAATGGCGACATTTTCATGCGGCACTGTCATGAAATTGGGGATCTGCTGTCCCTGACCCGACATCGCCACTAGGCTCTCAATGATCGGGGCAAAGTCAGTGCCGCCATTGGCAAACACATATTTCACACCGCAGGCATGCAGCGCGGAAAGATAGGCTTCAGCAACGCTGGTGCCCTTGCCCTGATGGGCTGTGTTTGGCTCTGTGGTCATGGCGCATCCTCCCCTATGTCCCGTGCCTATACCAAGCGCCGCAGCCGCCACAAAGGGCTTTTCGAGCACTCGGGCCAAAAGGTCACAGGCCAATCCCTAGGCAAGCACTTGGAAAGCCAGCCTCAGGCGCTTAAGTGATGAGTCTCACCCATGGTCACCAAATGAATGAAATAGCCTCACAATCGCAGCTTCCCAGCCCATCACAGGCCGCTCAGGGGGTGACATTGCCCATTCTGGGCATGACCTGCGCAACCTGTGTGGGACGGGTGGAAAAAGCCCTCAATGCCATGCATGGCGTTCACGCCAGCGTCAATCTGGCCAGTGAGAGCGCCACAATTCAGTTTGACCCGCTTGCCACATCTGCCGCCCAATTGGTCCGCGCAATCGAGGATGCGGGCTATGATGTGGGCCAAGAGACATTCGCGCTCAAAATCGGCTCCATGACCTGCGCCAGCTGTGTGAGCAGAGTTGAAAAAGCCCTCAGCGCCGTGCCCGGTGTCACCAAAGCTGTGGTCAATCTAGCCACGGAAAGTGCCCATGTCGAAGCCACAGCTGGCCTCACCCATCAAGATCAATTGATCAAAGCTGTTGAAGATGCGGGCTATGAGGCAGAGCTGATCGTTGACAGCGCAAAAGATCAAGCCTTGGCGGAGGCAAAAGACACAGCCCAGCGCCAGCGTGAAACCTTGCGCATGATTGCAGCGCTTGTTCTGGCAGCGCCTCTGCTCTTGCCCATGCTCGGCTATGACATTGCAGGATGGGTGCAGTTTCTTCTCGCTACGCCGGTGCAAGTGATCATTGGTGCGCGGTTTTATGTTGCCGCTTGGAAGGCTGTGCGCAATGGCGCAGGCAATATGGATTTGCTCGTCGCATTGGGCACATCAACAGCCTATGTCTATTCGATCTGGCTTTTGGTCTTTGCCCCCGGCCATCATCATCATTATTATTTCGAGGCCTCCAGCGTCGTCATTGCGCTTGTGGTGTTGGGCAAATGGCTTGAGGGACGCGCCAAACGCTCCACCTCATCGGCCATTCGCGCTCTCATGGCCTTGCGTCCCGCCACAGCTATGATTGAGAGTGAGGGTGTAGAAACTGAAGTGCCGCTGAGCGCCATTGTCACCGGTGATATTGTGATCGTGCGCCCCGGCCAAAGCCTGCCGGTAGATGGCATCGTCCTGTCTGGCCATTCCTCGGTTGATGAAAGCCTGCTAACCGGCGAGAGCCTGCCGATTGAGAAAAGCTTGGGCGATAAAGTCACCGGCGGCTCGATCAATGGCGATGGCCTGCTGCGCATCAGCACCACAGCCATTGGCGCAAAATCCGTTCTCTCGCGCATCATCGCCTTGGTAGAAGGGGCACAGGCTAAAAAGGCGCCAGTGCAAAAGCTCGTCGATCAGGTCGCGGCTATATTTGTGCCTGTTGTTCTCCTCTGCGCTGTGCTGGCTTTTTTAGGCTGGTGGCTCGTCCTGAATGATCCTGCCAATGGGTTGATTGCCGCTGTGGCGATTATGGTCATTGCCTGCCCCTGTGCCCTTGGTCTTGCGACGCCCACAGCCTTTATGGTGGGAACCGGCGTTGCCGCCAGAGCTGGCATATTGATCCGCGATCCTGAAGCACTCGAACATGCCCAAAAGGTCGATGTTGTTTTGATTGACAAGACCGGCACACTTACGCAAGGCCACCCCTCGCTCATTGACATAATCCCAACCGATAAGCTTGCTGCCAACGAGGTGTTGAAACTCTCCGCGCAGGTGCAGAAGGGCTCGGAACACCCTCTTGCCCGCGCCTTTCTGACTGCGGCAGCTGAAATGACATTCTCGCCAGCAGACAATATCACCGCCATCAGAGGTCAGGGTGTCGAGGGCGATATCGAGGGCAGCCGCATTATCATTGGCAATCGCCGCTTGATGGAGACGCATGGCGTTGATCTGGCGTCTGTGGCACAGCAAGCCGAACAGAGCGAGAGCCTTGGGCGCACGGTTATGTTCATTGCGCGCAAAGCTCTAGACACTTCACAAGCCGCGCGCCTGATCGGCATGACAAGTGTCGCCGATGCGATCAAACCGCAAGCCAAAGACGCCATTGCAGCTTTGCGCGCACTTGGCGTGAAGCCGATTTTGCTCACCGGTGATAATGAGCGCACAGCCAGAGCCGTAGCCAATCAGCTTGGGATTGAGGATGTGCGCGCTGGCGTGCTGCCCGATGGCAAAGCGCATGTTGTCGAGAGCTTGCGCAGCGCCGGCCATAAAATTGCAATGGTCGGGGATGGTGTGAATGATGCCCCCGCCCTAGCCTCTGCCGATGTTGGCATGGCCATGGGCACGGGCTCGGATGTGGCGATTGAGGCCGCAGGCATGACTTTGATGTATGGGGATCCGCGCCTGATTGCCGATGCAATCAGCATCAGCCGGGCCACGTATAGCAAGATCAAAATGGGGCTGTTCTGGGCCTTCTTCTATAATGTGCTGGGCATTCCCTTGGCCGCCAGTGGTCAATTGGATCCGATGATTGCGGGGGCGGCTATGGCACTTTCTTCTGTCAGCGTTGTCACCAATGCTTTGCTGCTGCGCCGCTGGCGCTCCTCAACACAGAAATAAGATTTTAAAACGCACAGACTCAGAATAAAAAGGCCCTGTGCATTTTGGAGACGAAGCGATGATTGATCTTTATTACTGGGCCACTCCCAATGGTCATAAAATTCCCATCTTCCTTGAAGAAGCTGGGCTGGATTACAAAATTCATCCTATCAATATTGGCAAAAACGAGCAGTTTCAGCCTGATTTTCTCAAAATCGCTCCCAATAATCGCATTCCTGCGATTGTTGATCACGCCCCCACAGATGGCGGCGCGCCAATCTCGATTTTTGAATCGGGCGCGATCTTGCTCTATCTGGCCGAAAAGACCGGTAAATTCATCCCCGCAGAGGCTCGCGGCAAAGTCACTGTGACGCAATGGCTGTTCTGGAAAATGGGCGGATTGGGCCCCATGGCGGGACAGAACCATCACTTTGCTATCTTTGCGCCTGAGAAAATACCCTATGCGATCGATCGCTATGTGAAAGAAACCGCCCGCCTCTATGGTGTGCTGGATCGGCAATTGGCCAAAGGCCCCTATATCGCTGGTGATTATTCCATCGCCGATATGGCCGCCTATCCTTGGATTGTGCCTTATGAGCGCCAAAGCCAAAAGCTCGAAGACTTCCCCCATCTCAAGCGCTGGTTCGAGACCATGCAGGCACGCCCTGCCGTGATCCGCGCTTATGAGAAAGCCAATACGATCAATCGCTGATTTTCAAACATCGTCTCATCTTGTTGGGTTCGACCTGACAAGATGAGACACATCTCACTCACGCCTTGAAGCCGTGCCTTTGACTAAGCCGCATAAAGGCAATGCCAAGCACAGTAACAGCCAGCGCAATCACAATGCTCAGAGCCGCCAATTGCGGCACTTCGCCATTGTTCCACAAATCCAAAATCACAATCGAGATGATGGCATTCTTCGGACCGGACAAGAGCACGGCAGCTGACAAATCGCGCACGGCATACATGAACACATAAATCCATGTTGCGATGACAGCGGGTAAAGTGAGCGGCAACACAATCGAGCGCAAGATCCGCAAAGTCCCCGCCCCGCTCATGCGCGCGCTTTCTTCCAATTCCTTGCTGATCGAGATAATGCCGGAATAATTAAACCGCATGCCATAGGGCAAAAAGCGCACGACAAAGGCGAACACCAATATCCAGATCGTTCCGTAAATCGGGATGAAGCGCATGCTTAAGAATTGCACGAGAATAGCAATGCCCAGCACAATGCCGGGGAAGACCAGCGGCAAAGAGCACAACACATCAATCGCCCAGCGCGCCTTTTCTTTACGCCGCACAACCACCCAGCTCATCACAAGGGTGAGCGCCGCAACAAAGGTGGCCGCAATCGCGCCAATGAGAATGGAATTCTGCAATCCCGCATGTGTATCTTGCCGCGCCCATAGATCAGTATAATTTTTGAAGGTGAGCTTGGCAAAATCCGCCCATGAGGGGGAGGTATAAATCGGCAGGAACGATGCCCACAGCATGATCAGCAAGGGCAGCGCCAAGGACAAAGGTACCAGCAAAACATAGACGCCCGCCAAGGGCTTCCAGCGACCAAGATCAATGCGCGAGGGACGAAAGCCCTTGCCCGTCACCGTGGCATAGCGACCACTCTCTTTGGTCAGGCGATAATACCAATAAAGCGGCAAAGCCACCGCCCCCATCAGCAAAACAGCATAGGCGCTGGCATCGCCATAACGTGGTAAAAAGCCCGCGTGAATGCTGCGATAGAGCGCCGTCGTCACTGTCGTAATGCCACCTGGAATGCCAATCAGAAGCGGCACTTCAAAGGATTCCAGCGTACGAATGAAAGACAAGAGCATGACCGCAAGAATGCTCGGCCGCGCCAGAGGAATGATCACGCGAAAAAGGATCTGCCACCATTTGGCCCCAGACATGGCCGCAGCTTCTTCCAAGGTGGGGTCCATAGCGGTGAGAGGCGGCAGCGCCAATAAGAAGGCAATCGGCGTCCACAGCAGACCCTCAATAAAGATCATGCCGCCCATGCTGAACAATTCAATGGGCACGCCCTCAATGCCAAAGAGTTTGCGCAACCAGACATTGATGAGCCCATTATTGGGCCCCAGCAGAAGAATCCAGCCAATGCCTTTGACAATCAGCGGCGCCGCCAGTGATAAAAATGAGCCGACATAAACGGTCTGGCGAAACGGCACATTGGTTCTAGCCACCAACCAAGCCACCGAAAAGCCAAGAGTAATCGCCATCACCGAAGAACCAAAGGCAAACACCAGCGTTGTCCACCACAGCTTCCAACCCGAGAGCGCAATCACGCGTTCATAATTGCCAAACCCAAAGGCCGTCTGAAAGGCAGGAAGTGGAACCGAGACACTGCTCTTGAGCAGATAAAAGAAAGGCGGCAAAACCATGCTAGCTGTCAGCAGAATGAGGAACCAAACGCCCAATCGGCCCGGATCAAACTCATTGCGCTGATGATGGGCAGATAGAACTACCTTGTCTCCACTCTCAACCATGCCTGTCACACAAACCCCTCAGCGCCCCTCCCCGGGGATCTTCTCATTGATTTGGCCATACTAGCATGTCTGCGCCAGCGCCAAAAGTACCTTGCGGACTGATTGACAGGGCTTTTGGCTCGTCTAGCATGCGACATAAGAGCTGGCGATCATGCGAACACAACAGGCCTGAACATTAATCAGGCAGAACAGAGCGGGGGATTATGTTTGAAGCTGATATACCGACCTTCAAAATCGGCTATCTCTCCCCCCTGCCCATTATCGACAATGCCGCTTATGAATTTTATCGCCTGGCTCCCCCCGGCCTGATGGCGGTGTTGATTTCAGTGGGCCTGGGCGAGTTTTCCGCCAAAGATGTCGAGCGCGTCTTTGCACCCCTCGATGGCTATCTCGACCAATTAATGGATCGCGGCATTGATATGACCGTGCAAGCCGGCACGCCTCTGGCAGTGCTGATGGGTATAGAGGCGCATGATCGTCTGCTCGATCATATTGCCAAACGCACCGGCAAGCCTGCCACATCAACAGTCACAAGTGTGGTGCGCGCCAGCAAGGCCATGGGTCTGAAGAAAATTGCGCTCGTCAACAAATGGAGCGAGCCGATGAATAAAGTGCTGGCTGATTTCTTTGCGAGGGATGGCATTCAGGTCTGCGGCACGTCAACCAAAGATTTAACGCCTGCTGAATTTGTCAAAATCGAATCCGGCAATCATATGCAATTATGTTATGAGCTGAGCCGCCAAGCCATTCTCAATCATCCCGATTGCGATGGTCTTTATGTGGGCGGTGGCACTTGGCTCTCAGTGCCCGTCACACGCGCTTTGGAAAAGGAATTTCCCAATCACGTGATCATTTGCAACCAAACTGCACAAATGTGGGATTTCTTGCATATGCTTGGAATCTGGAAGCCGATCCCCGGCTATAATAAATTGCTCGCACAGGCGCATTGATATGTTTGAAGAGGATATTCCCAACATCAAGCTCGGCGGCCTGCTGCCTTTGCCCATTATCGACAATGCCGCTTATGAGTTTTATCGCCTCGCGCCCAAAGGCGTGATGCAAGTGATGATCTCGGTCGGTCTGTCGGAATTTTCAGCCCAAGATGTCAATCGCGCCTTTTCGCCCTTGGATTCTTATCTCGATCAATTGATGGATCGCGGCGTGAATATGGTGGCTCAACATGGCGTGCCATTGCCCATTCTCATTGGTGTTGAAGCGCATGATCGCATGATTGCCCATATGGCCAAACGCACCGGCCTGCCAGCCTCCTCAACTGTGTTAGCAGTGGCGCGCAGCGCCCGCGAATTGGGCTTAAAACGCCTTGTTGTCGTCAACAAATGGACGGATGCGATGAATGGCGTGCTCGCGGAATTTTTCGCACGCGAGGGTGTCAGCGTGATTGGCAAGACCGTCGAAGAAATGACGCCTGCACAATTTGTCAAACTGAGCAGCAGCGATAATCTCAAACTCGCCTTTGATCTGGGTCGCAAAGCCTTTCACGATCACCCTGACTGCGATTCCATTTATATTGGCGGCGGGGCTTGGCTCTCCGAACCTGTCGCGCGCGAATTAGAACGCCTGACCGGCAAGATTGTTTTATGCAATCAATCCGCGATGATCCGCGATCAGTTGAAGACACTCAATGCTTGGGTCCCGCAACAGGGCCACAGCCGCTTGCTCAGCTTGCCCTAAACCTCGCCCTAGTCCTCGCCCTAGACCTCAAAGGAGGGATGATCGGGCACAAGCCCCGATTTGCGCGCCCGGCTGAGATAATAGGTCCATAATTTGCTGCAATGATAATCGCGCACTTCATGGCGATTGATCTGCTCCATCTCGGCCTCATTGAGCGGCACAGGCACTTGCCCGGCCTGCATGACTTGGATTTGCGCTTTGGCATTTTCTTCAAAATGCACGGCATCCACCAATAAGGCTGGAATGGATTCCGCGACAAGCACAAGACCATGGGCGCGGATCAACGCCGCCTGATGCGGGCCAAGTGTCTGCGCCAAAGCCCGGCCTTGTTCTGGCAATTTGATATGGCTGGGATCAGGATGAGTGGGAATGCCGCTCGCCCAGCGCACAGCGCGCGCCCGCATGGGCTTGAGCTGCGCATCTTGCATCAAAGTAAAGGCAATGGCCAATTCCATATGCGAATGCAAGACAGCCTCAACATCCGCGCGCTGCCGATAAATCTCGCCATGAATGGCCGCTTCGATAGGTGGCTTGCCGTCGCCCTCCACAACACGCCCGTCAAAATCCACCAATAGCAAGCGATCCGGCTCAAGGTCTGAGCGCGGATCCGAGCCAGCTTGAATAAAATAAGCCTCGCGACCCGGCGCCCGCACCGAGACATGGCCCGAATAGTCCAAAATCCCCTCAGCATTGAGGATACGGGAGGCTATGGCCACACTGGCGCGCAGCGCTGGATCGCGATTGGAATGCGCCATATTAGCGACCTGTATTCTCTTCAATGCCACCGATGATTTGTTGCAAACGATCAGCAACGGGCTTAGGCGTTGCGACAATTTCGGCGACGATCTTCTGCAGGCTTTCACCTGACACAGCCGTAATATCGAAATTTTCCTTTCGAGCTTCGGCAAGGAATGACGGATCGACCAGCAATTTATCAAAAGCCGCACGCAAAGCTTTGACGCGATCTTCCGGCACGCCCGGCGTAGTAAAGATCGGGCGACCAATCGTTGTGGAAGCTGAGAGCAATTTGAGAATGCCGCGATCTTCCTCATTCTTGGCCAGATCAATCAAGAGCGGCACATTGGGAAGGTCGGGCGCTTTTTCCAAACCAATCTGCACCAAAATATTGATCTTCTTTTGCTCAAGCCAATCGGGGCGTGTGGCTTTCCAAGCGGCCCAAGAATTCGAGCCACGTCCCGCAACTTCGCCCTTTTCCATGGCAAGATTGATGTCATTGCCGCCTGGATAGCCGGAGATGATCTTGAATTTGGTACCAAGAAGCGCATTCATCGCCTTGGGATATTGCGAAGATGTGCTGCCCCCAGTGGCGCCAATGGGTACTTCTTTCGTTTTAGCATCATTAATGCTGGCAATTCCGGAGGTGAACCAAGTCACAGTGGTATTATTATCGGCATTGGGATTGCCAATATAAATGAATTTGTTCACATCGATCTTGAGCTGTGTATCGCCCATCGCCTGTTCAACAGAGAGGGATTGATCAGCTGTGGCCAGAACTGTGCCATCCTTGGGCGCAACATTATACACAAAGGTTGCCGCCACGCGCGACCCACCGCCCGGCATATTGCGCGGAACAATGCTAGGTTTACCGGGAATAAAATCACCCAATCGCCGCGCAACGAGGCGCGCATACAAATCATAGGTGCCACCGGGCGTATAGCCGATGATGAGATCAATTTTCTTGCCCTTGTAGAAATCCTCAACCGATTGCTGCGCTTGCGCCATCTCAACTGAGCCTGCTCCCAACAGCAGAAGCGAGAGCACAGAAACGCTCGAGAGTTTGAACACAGCAGACAGAGAACCATTCATCATTTTCACCATTCACTCCAATTCGATGTGCGGCAGGTCAGAGACGATTAGTCTTGCGATTCATCCTGCGGCGGTTTTTGTAGATCAATAATCTCGATCACATTGCGATCGGGATCATGAAAATAAGCACTGCGCCCTTGAAACGTGCCAGAGCGGCGGTCTTCTTGTTTGAACACGCGCACCTGTTTGGAGGCGAGAAAAACCAGAGCCCGATCATATTCTGCAGACGTGACACGAAAGGCCGTATGGATCTCGTGCTTATCGCCGACATTGGGATCAATCGGATTGTCCGAATAGGTTAGCACAAAATGCTGATTATCGGGCGTGCGCATGAACACCATATGATTATTGCGGCGGATGCGTTTGAGCCCAAGAATCTCCGTATAGAATGTCTCGGACCGATCGAGATCCTTCACCGGTATTGTGAAATGGACCAAACCTTCAACTTGCAACATTCCGCCCCCCTCGCCAATCTCCTCAAGGCCCTTTTTAGAGCAGGCTTGCAGACTAGCAAGCTCCTCTTGGCACCATAGCTATGGCCAATCCCTCTGGCCACTGCCATATAAGCTTAAACACCTCTCCCATGCAGGAGTTCCTGATGAGCGTCAAAACAGTTGAAAGCGTCGAATTCGCCCCGCACTCCCATTGGGTGGGAGATGGCTTCCATGTCCTGCCTTTATTCGGCCAAAAGGCCTTTACCCCCAGTGTCAGCCCCTTTTTGATGCTGGATTATGCCGCACCTGAGGTCTTCTCGCCCCGCGAACAGCCCCCCGGCGTGGGCCCGCATCCCCATCGCGGCTTTGAGACCGTGACCATTGTCTATGCTGGCGAGGTCGAACATCGCGATTCGGCCGGACATTCCGGCAAAATCGGTTTGGGCGATGTGCAATGGATGACAGCGGCATCCGGTATTCTGCATGATGAATTCCATTCGCGCGAGCAATCCCGCAAGGGCGGGCCGGTCAGCATGGTCCAGCTCTGGGTGAACCTGCCCGCCAAGGACAAAATGACCAAGCCCGGCTATCAGACCATTTTAGCCCAGCAGATCCCCAACATAGCTCTGCCCGATTCTGCCGGTCAGCTGCGGGTGATTGCTGGCGACTTTGCCGATCAGCGCGGCCCTGCCCGCACCTTCACCCAGCTTGGCGTCTGGGATGTTCAGCTGGAAGCAGGCAAAACCGCACATCTGCCCATTCCCAATGGGTTTCGGACCATGCTGCCGCTGTTAGAGGGCGAACTGACCATTGGCGCAAAAACCTATCGCCAAGGCCATGTGCTGTTCTTCTCCGATCACGGCGAAGCTCTTGAGATCAGCGCCAAGACAAAGGCGAAGTTCCTAATCCTGTGCGGCGAGCCGATCAATGAGCCCATTGCCCATTATGGTCCCTTTGTCATGAACACACAGGATGAGCTGCGCACAGCGGTTGAGGATTTTCGTCGCGGCCGCATGGGCCATTTGGCGGCCTGATCCTAAATCAAGCGGGCTCCAAGGGCTCAAGCCCCGCCATATCACGCGCCGCCTGCCAGCGCGCATGGGCATAGTCCAGCGCATTAGCATGGGGCGGCGTGCCATAGGTGAGGCGCGCAGCCCGCTCAAACTGGTTCAGCACCCAGATAAATTCGCCAAGCTCGGAGAGAGGATCGGGCGTTTTATGCGCCCAATTGGCGTCAGCCGGATGATACAGCGCCTGTTCGTTGGATAGCATATAGACATGCGCCTCTTCGCCATAATCCAGCAAGGAGGCGCGCTCAAAATGACGCAAGAGCGCCAACACTTCGATCAAGCTCGCCGCATGATCACTCTGCGCCGCCGCCCAGTCGCGTGCCTGAGCAGACGATATGGCCTTGTTGAAGATAAACGCGTGCGCCATCACACCTCCGCTGCGCTTGAAGGGGGGTTTTCCCAGAGGGATAAGTCAACTCCCGCTTTGGCATCGAGTAGGCGGGTGGAGATCAGAGACAGCCCATGTCGCTGCAAAATAGCCTCGG